>NZ_JBSQPW010000037.1:0-28678 GCF_055118575.1 Trichococcus sp.
GACGATTTCGCGCAAGTCAGCTTCATTATGGCAGATGCCGCCGCCGGTCCCGCCCATCGTGAAGGCTGGACGGACGATCAACGGATAGCCGATTTCCGCTGCGAAGTTCAAAGCTTCCTCGACGGTGTGGATGATGTCGCTCTCCGGAACCGGCTGATTCAATTCCGCCATCAATTGACGGAACAGATCGCGGTCTTCGGCTTGTTGGATAGAAGTCAGTTTCGTGCCAAGCAACTCGACATTGAATTCCTCCAGGATGCCGGCTTCGTCCAATTCCACAGCCATGTTCAAGCCGGTCTGGCCGCCCAATGTCGGCAGCAAGGCATCCGGACGTTCTTTGCGGATGATGTTCGCGATGAACTCTAGCGTCAATGGTTCCATATAGACTTTATCAGCGATCTCAACGTCCGTCATGATTGTGGCTGGATTGGAATTGACTAGAATGACTTTGTATCCTTCTTCCCTTAAGGCTACGCATGCCTGCGTACCGGCATAGTCAAATTCCGCGGCTTGGCCGATGATGATAGGTCCCGAGCCGATCACTAGGACCGTCTTGATATCTGTTCGTTTAGGCATGTTTTGCCGTCCTTTCTTTATGCTTCAATTGTTTGAAAAACTTCATCCATTACTTCAACAGCCTTGTCGATTTCTGCACGCGTCACGTTCAGCGGCGGCAGGAAGCGCAATACTGTATCGTGCGTACAGTTGATGATGACGCCTTTTTCAAAGCACTTCGCGACGATGTCGGTGCCTTTCATGGCCAATTCCATCCCGAGCAGCAGGCCTTTGCCGCGCACATCGAGGATGAAGTCGTATTTTTCTTTGAATGCGACTAATTTCGCTTCGAAGTAGCTGCCCATTTCATTGACGTTGTTCAGGATATGCTCGTCTTCGATTGCTTGGATGGTTGCGACAGCCGCCGCACAGACAAGCGGATTGCCACCGAAAGTCGAACCATGGTCACCCGGTTTGAAGTGAGAAGCGACAAAATCCTTCGCCAGCAGCGCGCCGATCGGAACGCCATTCCCTAAAGCCTTCGCCAAGGTCATCACATCCGGCTCCACACCATAGCTTTCGTAAGCGAACAGCTTGCCGGTGCGGCCCATCCCAGTTTGGACTTCATCGAAGATCAACAGGATATCCTTCTCGTCGCAGAGTGCGCGCACTTGCTGCAGGTATGCCTGATCACCCACGTAGACGCCGCCTTCTCCTTGAATCGGCTCCAACAGGATTGCGCATGTCTTTTCTGTAACTTTGGCGGCTAAAGCCTCAAAGTCATTGAAAGGAACATAGTGGAACCCTTCCAGGAACGGATCGTAATCTTTATGGAATTGCTTTTGGCCGGTCGCCGTCAACGTCGCCAACGTACGTCCGTGGAAGGAATTGTCTGCAGTGATGATTTCATAGCAGCCTTCTCCGTGGACTTCGCGGCCGTATTTGCGCGCCAATTTGATGGCCCCTTCATTGGCTTCCGCCCCACTGTTGCCGAAAAAGACTTTATCCAAAACAGAATTCGTGATCAATTTTTCCGCCAATAGCACTTGCGGCTCAATCCAGTAAAAGTTCGAGCAGTGGACCAGTTTCGCCGCCTGCTCCGCTATCGCAGCCGTCACTTTCGGATGGTTATGCCCTAAAGCGTTCACGGCGATGCCAGCCAGTAAATCCAGATATTCCTTGCCGTCCGCATCCTTCAGGTAGCTGCCTTGTCCTTCGACCATGCAGATTGCGCCGCGGTTGAAGGTATTCATCAAGTAGGCTTGCCCTTTTGTTTTTATTTCTTCATTCGTCATTCTTTATACCCCTTCCTTATCGCGATCGATCATCGTGCCGATTCCTTCGTCAAAAAAGACTTCCAACAAAATCGAGTGGCGCAGACGGCCGTCGATGATGTGGGCACCCGCAACGCCGCCCTTCAAAGCATCGATGCAGCAGTCCACTTTCGGTACCATCCCGCCTGAGATGATCCCTTCCGCTTCCAGCGCTTCGATGTCTTCGAGCGTGATGCGCGAGATGAGGGAATCCTTATCGTGATAATCACGGAAGATTCCTTCCACATCGGTCAGCAGGATGAATTTGTTTGCCTGAACAGCCTTCGCCACAGCACCGGCGACATAATCGGCATTGATGTTGTAGCTCATCCCGTCCTGGCCCATTCCGATTGAGGAAATGACCGGGATATAGCCGCTGTACATGAGTGCCTCCAGCATTTCCTTGTTGACCGCTTCGACTTCACCGACATAGCCGATGTCAATTTTTTCGCCGTTCTTTTCCAGAAATTTCTTGCGCGCCTGGATCAGATTGCCGTCTTTGCCCGACAAACCGATGCCTTTGCCGCCAATCTGGTTCAACGTTCCGACGATATCCTTGTTGACTTTGCCAGCCAACACCATTTCGACGACTTCCATCGTCTGTTTGTCGGTCACACGCAGGCCTTGTTCAAAGTGGCTCTCTATCTGTAGTTTTTTCAGCATGTCATTGATGGCCGGACCGCCGCCGTGGACGAGGATCGGATGCATCCCCACCGATTTCATAAGCAGAATGTCCTGCATGACAGCTTTTTTCAACTCTTCATTGATCATCGCATTGCCGCCGTATTTGATGACGATAATCTTATCGCGGAGACGATTGACGTAAGGCAATGCTTCGACCAGCATTTCGGCTTTTTCACAATTACTCTTATTCGTATTCATCCCGCTCAGCTCCTGTAATCCGCATTGATTTTCACGTAGTCGTAAGAGAAGTCGCAAGTCCATGTGCTGGCGGCCTCTGTTCCCAAATGCAGATCGATCAGAATGTTGATCTCATCCGCTTCCAGTATTTTTTTCGCAAGCTCTTCGTCAAAGACGACACCCATCCCCGCTTCGCAGAGCTGGATTTCGCCGTTCTTGCTTGAGAAGGCGATGTCGATCACATCAGGATCGAAATATTCCGTTTCCGCATAACCGGCAGCCGTGATGACACGTCCCCAGTTGGCATCCTCGCCGAACATCGCCGTTTTCACAAGACTCGAAGTCGCAACCGATTTGCCGATCGAAACGGCGTCAGCCATCGTCTTCGCTCCGGAAACCAGCACCTCGACAAATTTCGTCGCCCCTTCGCCGTCCTTGACCAAAAGCTGCGCCAGTTGGGAACAGATGGACAGGACAGCCGCTTCGACCTCGGCATAGCCGGCATCTTCAGTGGAGGCGATCAACGGATTGTCGAGCTTGCCCGTAGCTGCGACAAAGACGGAATCATTCGTGCTCGTGTCCCCATCAACGGTGGCGTGGTTGAATGTGGCATCCGCGGCTTTCAGCAACATCGCATGCAAGGCTGTTTGGCCGATTGCGACATCAGTTGTTATATAGCCCAGCATCGTGCCAAGGTTCGGATGGATCATCCCGGAACCTTTGACCATTCCACCGATGGTAGCCGTTTTGCCGCCGACTTCAAAAGTGAAGCTGACTTCTTTCGGAACCGTATCCGTGGTCATGATCGCCTTGCTGGCTGCAGCGCCGCCAAATTCGGAAAGCTCCGGCGCGATCGCCTGGACGCCTTTTTTCATCGTCTCCATGTTCATGAACATCCCGATGACGCCTGTCGAAGACACCAGCACCTCTTCCGGTTGGATGTTCAGTTCTGCCGAAAGCAGCTTCACGGTCTCTTCCACATCGGCTTTGCCTTGTTTGCCTGTACAGGCGTTCGCGTTGCCGCTGTTGATCAGGATCGCCTTGAAGCGGTCATGTTGCTGCAGGGCCAGTTGATCGTACTGGACCGGAGCGGCTTTGACTTTATTTTTGGTGAAGACACCCGCAACTGTGGCCCCATCCGGGAAATACAAAAGCGCCATATCCTTTTTACGTTTTTTGAAACCGGCGTGGATCCCTGCGGCCTGCACGCCTGCAGCGGCAGTCACACCGCTTTTATGTAATTTCTTTATCATTTCGTCCGTTTCCTCCTTCAGTCTTCCGTTCTTACGGGAAAAGCCCAATCATCTGTAATCCTGTCGTTTCAGCAAGCCCGAACATCAAATTCATGTTTTGCACGGCTTGGCCGGCAGCACCCTTCATCAAGTTGTCGATGACTGACACGATGATGACCCGGCCTGTACGTTCGTCGTAGGTCATACCCAATTGGCAGTTGTTCGTGCCTTTTACTGATTTCGTCATCGGCCACATGCCTGCAGGCAGAACCTGCACAAACGGTTCGTCGGCGTAAGCTTCCTCAAAAAGGGCCTGGATTTCGGCTGCTGTCGTCTGCTCTTTGACGGTCGCGTAGATGGTGCTGAGGATGCCTCGACTCATCGGTACCAGATGCGGAGTAAATTGGATCATTGTCTCCGTTCCGACCATCTCCGTCAGCAACTGCTCGATTTCTGGTGTGTGGCGGTGGTGCGCTACACCATAGGCTTTGAAGCTGCTCTCCACCTCAGTGAAGAGGTTCGCTACGTTGCCGGCGCGTCCCGCTCCGGATGTTCCGGATTTGGAATCGCAGACGATGCTGTTCGGCATAACCCAGCCTTTTTTCATTAATGGCATCAATCCCAAGAGGATGCTTGTCACAAAGCAGCCCGGATTGGCGATGACGGTTGCATCCTTGATCGTGTCGCGGTTCCATTCGGGCAGACCGTAGACGGCTTCCTCCAAAAGTTCCGGCTCGGTGTGCGCAACTTTGTACCATTCTTCATAGACGGCTGCGTCCTTCAAGCGGAAATCGGCTCCCAGATCGATGACTTTTTTGCCTTTTTCTTTGGCTTTCTTGGCTATCGGCAAAGCGTGTCCATGCGGCAAAGCCACAAAGATCACATCACTGTCCGTCGTCACTTGTTCCAGATCCAATTCTTCACAAGTGTGATCGACGTTCCCCAACAGGTGTGGAAAAAGATGCTGGATCTTTTGACCCGCGTACGTGCGGGAGGTCAGATGATCCAAGACCACATCCTCGCGCAATCCCAATAATCGGACTAATTCCACCCCCGTGTAACCTGTTGCTCCAATGATACTGACATGAATCATACTTCCCATCCTCCTCTAGTAATTTATAGTAAAAGCAGGCCGAGCCCCTTTTACAAAGTTTTACAGATATACAAAAAAACTTCCGTGCCTATACCAAACCAAATAGATTGATTCAGTATAGGGACGAAAGTTCGTGGTGCCACCCTTATTTTCCGTCTATGCGCGCACAGACAGACTCAAGTATTGCTACTTTTGCGATAACGGGGCAACCGGATTAAACTTTATGGTTCACATTCAGCTTATCAACTCAAAGTTCCTTTTCATCCATCGCGGTTGACCTTGCTTCCACCCTCCAAGGTTCGCTTCACTGTGCAAATGGATTACTCTTCTTGTCAAAGTTTTTGTTTGTGTTAGATGTTGTTTGATATTTTCATTAAATTTATCATCTGTTTTTCACTTTGTCAATCAAACTTTTGGAATAAATAAATTTCCTAAGGTCGCAGCCATGATTGCCTTGATGGAATGCATGCGATTTTCAGCTTGTTCAAACTGAAGACCGTGCTTGCTGCGGAAGGCGGCGTCGGTCACTTCCATCTCGTGCATGCCGAATGTATCGGCAATTTCCTGGCCATACTGTGTTTTGGTGTCATGGAAAGCAGGTAGGCAGTGCAGCAGGATTACATCATCATTGCCGGTCTTCTCGATCATCTCCATGTTGATCTGATAAGGTGTCAATAATTCGATGCGCTCCGCAAATTTATCCTCTTCACCCATCGATACCCATACATCTGTGTAAAGGACATCAGCGGCTTTTACGCCCTTGGCCACATCAGCCGTGATTTCGATTTTGCTGCCGCTCTTTTCAGCGAATTTCTGTGCCATTTCGACCAATTCATCGGTAGGGAACAGTGATTCCGGCGCGCAAATCGTGACATTGACGCCCAGGATAGCACCGGTCACCAGCAGACTGTTGGCGACATTGTTGCGGCCATCTCCTACATAGACCAACTTAAGTCCGGCCAGCTTGCCGAAATGCTCTTTGACCGTCAGGAAGTCGGCGATCATTTGGGTCGGATGCCATTCGTCTGTCAAACCGTTCCATACCGGCACACCGGCATATTTAGCCAGATCCTCGACGGTTTTTTGGCTGAAACCGCGGAATTCGATGCCGTCGAACATGCTGCCGAGCACTTTAGCAGTGTCTTCAACGGATTCCTTTTTACCCAACTGGATATCATTTTTCCCAAGATATTCAGGATGCGCACCAAGATCGATGGCAGCCACCGTGAACGCGGCTCTTGTGCGTGTCGATGCCTTTTCGAAAAGCAGCGCAATATTCTTTCCTTCCAGATAACGGTGTGGAATGTTCCGTTTCTTCAGGTCCTTCAGATGCGCCGAAAAATCGATCAGATACTCCAATTCTTCCCTGGTGAAATCTTTTTCCGCCAATAAGCTTCTTCCTTGAAATACTTGTTCCAAATTCTGCCATCCCCTTTTAATTTTATTCTCACGATCACTCTTCCGAACGATGGTTTTCACTTCAATATGCAACTATATGTTGGACTCATTTTATACCCAATTCTAATGAATTACAAACTATATTTTAATCATTCGGCAAGTCGGCTAGGGCTGGACACTTGTTTGCGAAACTTTTATTTGACAATAGTACGGATTGGGATTATCCTAGAGACAACTTAATTGAATAGTCTTCAGGGACGGGTGCAAATCCCTACCGGTGGTAAAGCCCACGAGCCGTAAGGCAGATTCGGTTAAATTCCGAAGCCGACAGTCAGAGTCTGGATGAGAGAAGACAAAAACCATTTATCGAATGGCACACTACGTTTATTTGTCGTACAAATAACGCTTATTCGCCATTCGTTCATGAATCGGAATGTCAATCCCTGGGTGTAGTGTATACCCAGGGATTTTTTGGCCTTATTTAACTGGCCTTCCTTTGTCGAGCCCTGAAGCAGAACTGTTCAGGGCTCTTTATTTTGGAAATGGGAGGCACACAAAGATGCAAGATAAGGATACATACTTTATGCAAATGGCGCTGGAACTTGCCGAGAAAGGCCGCGGTGCCGTTGCGCCGAATCCGATGGTTGGCGCCATCATTGTCAAGGACGGACGCATCATCGGCGCCGGCTACCATGAAAAATTCGGCGAAGGCCATGCCGAAGTGAATGCTATCCGCTCAGCGACGGAAGATGTGGCGGGCGCAACCATCTATGTGACGTTGGAGCCCTGCTCCCATTACGGCAAAACGCCGCCCTGCTCCGACAAAATCATCGAAAAGAAGATCGGTCGGGTCGTCATCGCGGCTTTGGATCCGAATCCGTTGGTCTCCGGCCGCGGCGTCAAGAAACTGCAGGCTGCCGGCATCGAAGTGGTGACAGGCATCTTGGCCGAAGAAAGCAGCCGTTTGAATGAAATATTCATGAAATACATTGTCGCTAAAGAACCATTCGTCGTCATGAAAGCAGCGATGTCACTGGACGGAAAGATCGCGACCCGGACCGGCGAATCGCAATGGATCACCGGCCCGGCCGCAAGGGAACGCGTGCACCAACTGCGCAGCGCGCTGAGCGGCATCATGGTCGGTGTCCAGACCGTCATCACGGACGATCCGCAACTGACCTCCCGCATTCCGGGAGGAAAAAATCCGCTGCGGATCATCGTTGACAGCACCTTGCTTATCCCGTTGGAAGCAAAGGTACTCCAGAATCAGGAGCTTGCCAAGACAATCATCGCAACAACCGAACGGGCGGACCGCAACAAGGCAGCCCTGCTCGAGGCAGCCGGGATCGAGCTTTTGACTGTACCCGCAAAGGATGGCCGGACCGATCTGAAAGTTCTGATGAGAGCCCTCGGGGAGCGCGGTATCGACAGCATCCTGCTGGAAGGCGGCGCGACTTTGAACTTTTCTGCACTGCAGGCGAATATCGTCGACAAGGTGCAAGTCTACATCGCCCCGAAACTGATCGGCGGCGAAACGGCCAAGACACCTGTCGGCGGAGAAGGCATCGAGAAACTGAGCCAGGCTTTCGGCGTGCTCGATCTGAAAGCCAGTAGCGTCGGGGAAGACATCCTCTTGGAAGGGTACCTTGCCAAGAACGAATAACAGAGGAAAGTAGGAGGGAATTCATGTTCACTGGAATCATCGAAGAAGTCGGCACCTTAAAAGGCATCCGCCATGGCCAAAAGTCCTCCATCGTCACTGTCGGAGGGAAAAAAGTGCTGGCCGGGACAAAAATCGGCGACAGCATTTCCACCAACGGCGTCTGCCTGACGGTCACGAAGCTGCACAAGGATGGCTTCGATGCGGACGTCATGCCGGAAACGCTGCAACGCTCCAATCTTGGCGCCCTGCAGCTCGGTGGGCGCGTCAATCTGGAACGCGCCCTGCAGCTCGATACCCGCTTGGGCGGGCACATCGTCAGCGGCCACATCGACGGGACCGGCTCGATCAAGGAATACCGCAAGGACGATAATGCGGTCTGGATCACCGTCTCAGCCGAACCCGAGCTGCTCCGCTACATCATTGAAAAAGGCTCAATCGCCATCGATGGCGTCAGTCTGACGGTCGCGACGGTCGATAGCCATTCATTCCAGGTATCCATCATTCCCCACACTGGAGCAGAAACGATCCTACTCGAGAAGAAATTGGGCGACACGGTCAACCTGGAATGCGACATCATCGGAAAATACGTCGAAAAGCTGTTGGGATTGAGCCCACAGGCACAAACGAAACAAAACAATTTATCTGAAGCCTTCCTGAAAGAGAACGGCTTCTTCTGAAAGAAATAAGGAGGGAAACCCACATGTTCAATACATCCGAAGAAATCATCGCGGACATCAAAGCCGGTAAGATCATTGTGCTGGTGGATGACGAGGACCGCGAAAATGAAGGCGACCTGATCTGCGCAGCGGAATTCGCGACGCCGGAAAACATCAACTTCATGGCCATCTACGCGAAAGGCTTGATCTGCATGCCGATGGATCGGGCACTCACCGAAAAATTGGTGCTGACGCCTATGGTCGACCGCAACACCGATAACCACGGGACAGCCTTCACCGTCGCCATCGACCATGTCGAGACGACGACCGGCATTTCCGCCTTCGAACGTTCTTTGACGGTCATGAAGGCCGTGGAGGATGACGCCCAGCCTGAGGATTTCCGCAGACCCGGCCATATTTTCCCACTGAAAGCAGTGGACAACGGCGTGCTCGCGCGCAACGGCCACACCGAAGCCACTGTCGACTTGGCACGTCTGGCCGGATTGAAGCCGGCAGGTCTCTGCTGCGAAATCATGGCGGATGACGGCAATATGATGCGCACCGACGAACTGATCGTTTTTGCGCATCAGCATGACCTGAAAATCGGCACCATCGCCGACTTGATTGCCTACCGCAAAGAAAATGAGCAGCTTTACAAACACGAAGGCAAAGCCAAACTGCCTACCAAATACGGTGAATTCGACATCTACACTTACGTGAACACCATCGACGCAGATGAGCACCACGTTGCCTTGGTCATGGGCGATGTCACGACGGAAGAACCCGTTCTGGTGCGCGTCCACTCGGAATGCCTGACTGGCGATGTCTTCGGTTCGAAACGCTGCGACTGCGGCCAGCAACTGGATGCAGCCATGAAGCAAATCGCTGAAGAGGGGCGCGGGGTTTTGGTCTATTTGCGTCAAGAAGGTCGCGGCATCGGTCTCGTCAACAAAATCCATGCTTATGCCCTGCAGGATCAAGGTTACGATACCGTTGACGCCAACCTGCAGCTGGGTTTCCCAAGCGATCTGCGCGAATACTACATGGCAGACGAAATGCTGCAGGACTTGGGCGTGAAGGAAATACGCTTGCTGACGAACAACCCGCTTAAGATAGAAGGATTGAAGAAGCACGGCTTGAAAGTCATCGAACGGATTCCGATCCAATTGGAGATTTTTGATGAAACACAACGCTACATGGAAACAAAGAAACAAAAGATGGGCCATTACTTGGATTTATAAAAAATAAAACAACCAAACAGGAGGAAAACAAAATGAACATCATCGAAGGACAATTAATTGCACAGGATTTAAAAATCGCAATCGTGGTGGCACGTTTCAACGAATTCATCGGATCAAAATTGGTGGGCGGCGCTTTGGACGGTTTGAAACGCCATGGCGTGGCTGAAGAAGCAATCGACTTGGCATGGGTGCCAGGCGCGTACGAAATCCCATTGGTAGCGCAAAAAATGGCGGCTTCTGGAAAATATGATGCAGTCATCACTTTGGGTGCTGTCATCAAGGGCGCAACGGCGCATTTCGATTACGTCTGTTCGGAAGTATCCAAAGGTGTAGCGACAGCCTCAATGACTACGGGCGTTCCGGTCATCTTCGGCGTCCTGACGACCGACACAATCGAACAAGCCATCGAGCGCGCCGGCACGAAAGCGGGCAACAAAGGCTATGACTGTGCCGTATCCGCTATCGAAATGGCCAATCTGCTCAAAAACCTATAAAAGTTTATGGGAAAACTAAAGTTCGAAGGAATCCGCACCGTCATCCTCGACTACGACGGCACGATCCATGACAGCACCCGGAATTACATTCACGCTTTCGAGCAAGCCTATGCTTTTCTTGTTGAAGCCGGCCACGCCGCTCCAAGAGATTGGGCAGATGCGGAAATCACGAAATGGCTGGGCTACAGCAGCAAAGCCATGTGGGAAAATTTCATGCCGGATCTGGATGAAGAAATCCGAGCGCATGCTTCAAAAATGATCGGACAGATTCTGTTCGAAAAAGCCCAGACCGGCCAGGCTGTCCTTTATCCGGGCGCCCTGGAGACGCTGCAGGCATTGAAGGAGAAAGGCTATCGCTTGGTCTTTTTGAGCAACTGCAGCCGGGCCTACATGGAAGCGCACCGGGAAAGCTTCAACTTGGACCGCTATTTCGACGGCATGTACTGTACGGAAGATTTCGACTTCATCCCGAAATATGAAATCTTCGAATCGATCCAAGCCGTTTTTCCCGGCGGCTATCTGATTGTGGGCGACCGTTTCCAGGATATCGAGGTCGCCGAGCATCATCCCGTCCGCACAGTGGGCTGCCGCTACGGCTTCGGTTTCCCCGGGGAACTGGACTCGGCGGACATGCTGATCGGCGATATCCGCGAATTGAATGACTTGCTTTAAGCGCAGAAAGAGGCCGGGATTTTGTCCCGGCCTCTTTTTGCGCTTTGCGAATATTAGGTGGCTCTTGCGAATAGCCGACATAAGTAGGGTTCGTCGGCTATTTGCAAAAGCGCGGATGGTTATCAGCCGACATATACGGAATTCCTCGACTGTTCGCAAGAACGCGCCTGACGAACAGCCGACGAGCCAACCGATCGCTTCACTACCGTTATCCCTTCTGATCCGGAACACTTGCCTTCAACCGGTCCAATAACCGATAAAGCAGCTCGCGGTTGCCCGCGGGTATCGGCTGCTTCCGGATTTTGGCTGCCGTCTGCGTATAGGCGCTCCCGTCCAGGAAGGCCGCATCGTTTTGGAGAATGCTTTCGATGCTCTCCTGCGTGGACTCGAAATGGAATTGCAGGCCGATCACATTCCCTTGATAGACAAAGCCTTGATTCGGGCAGACATCGCTTGCGAACAGGCGCTCCGCTCCTTCCGGCAAGCCGAACTGCTCCCCGTGCCAATGGAACACGACCAGTTCAGCCGGCAGGTCACCGAGCATAGCTATATCTGTCGTTCGGATCGGCAGCCAGCCCGCTTCCCGGTATTCCCCCTGAAAAATATCGGCACCCAAAGCTTTGGCGATCTGCTGTCCGCCAAGGCAGACGCCGAACACCGGCTTGCCTTGGCGGATGAACGCGCGGATGAGTTCCCTTTCCTCCTCCAGCCAAGGCAGTTCATCCAAAACACTCATGGGACCGCCCAATATCACCAGGAAATCCGTTTCCTCGGCTTTCGGCAAAGTCTCCCCCAGAAATAGGCGGTATAACTTATATTCATTTCCGGTCTGTCGGCACCAATTCTCGATTTCCGCCGGTCCTTCAAAATCCACGTGCTGCAGAATAGCGATTTTCATGCTGATCCTCCTCAAAATTGTTTATTTCCATCATAAACCAACCGCTCGCAACCGCCATCCATCACCGCGTTATTGAGTGCAGATGCGGGTAGAGAATGTTATGATAGACCTATAGAAAACACTTGATCCAAAGCCATTTCCGAAGGGAGCAAGCACCATGAGAAACCTGGACAAAGAAATTGCGATCATCCAAAAATTCAAAGCCGAACACCCGAACAAAGCCTACAAACTCTACATCGAGACCAGCGACGACTTCGACTTCCATGACGAAACCGAAAGCGAAGACTACATCGCAGTCCTCATTGCCGAACTGGAGACCGAATCGCCTGCAGAAAACCCGTTCTTGGAGGGCACATCCGCCTATACCTGGGATGCCGAATATGTCATCTACATCGACAAACCCACCACCGCCGACCGGGAACTGATTACGAAACTCTACTATGACGAACTGCTCCAATATGTCTGAAGGGATTCATCCTTCAGGCATTTTTCTCGTCTCTTCTTTTTCGGCGGCTTCATCCTGTGTACTCTTGGAAACGGCAGTCTCATCCAGCTTCACCATATCACTGACTTCCCCGTTTGGTTCTTGTTTTTTTGACGCACGCAATACCTTCTCCACGAGCAGTTTGACCAGTCGATCCAGCTCAACCATCACGATCTCTCCTTGCGTTTTTTAATCAATGTCTTTTAACGATACTTTTTGCTTACCATCTTGATCAAAATTATTATCATTTAGCCATTTTTCAAATTTTTTCTTTTTTGATGGCCACTCTTTATCAAGTATTGAATACCAATCAGTATCTCGATTTCTATTTTTATAAACGACAGCCTGTCTGAAAGTTCCCTCGAATGTGAATCCTAGACGTTCTGCCGCTTTTTTGGATGGGACATTTAAGCTATCACATTTCCACTCATATCTTCTGTATTGTAATTCTTCGAATACATATTTCATTACAAGATACTGAGCTTCCGTGGCTTTTTTTGATTTTTTTAACAAGGATGAATAAACCACCCAGCCCATTTCGACAACTCTGTTTTTGCTGTCAATTCTCATTAATGAGAATGTACCAATAGCTTTGTTGGTACTATTATCAACAATTGCAAGATGGTACGGATCTGAGGAGGCAATAAGTTTCTTGAAAAAAGCACTAAATTCATTACTATTCTTAAATTGGTTAAGAGGCACATAAGTTAAATTTTCTGGGGAAGATGCTGGACCATAGACCTCATAAAGATCCTCAAAATGTTTCATACCTAATTTTTCGACGGTTACTTCCTTACCTTTAATCAATTTAAGACTTGGTAGCTTACCTTCACAAAAATTTACTAATTCATCACCTATGGGTTGACCAAATTCATTGTATTGCATAATTTTCAGCCTCCATCCTTATATTCTTCGCTCAACGATTCCAACTGCGGAAGTTGGTTTAGGGATATTTACCGATCGGAAATACAAATATTTTGCAACAAAATATAACAAAAATTTGTTATTAGTATATCATATCGAAAATGGATAATAAAGGAGGAACCGGCTATAGATTATAAACAAATAGCAAAACAAACAGCTGGTAAACTTTCATTGATCCACTCTTTCCTAGTACTAAAATCCTTTTTATTATTTGTTCAGCCTCTCCCGCCCACTGATACAAAGGCTCTTGCCGCTTCATGACCACATAAAACAGCCTCCGGAAGTCCGCGTGATATGGACTTCCGGAGACTGTTCATTTTTTCGAGGGCAAGCCGATCAGTCGTTCAGGGACTGCTCGGACAGCCATTGCATCAACGTGATTGTTTCGCCGTTGATTTCTGTGGTTACTTCATTGTTGTGGACATAGACCCAAGAGAAATGGCCATTGTATTCATAAGGCGTGCCATCCGCATTCGTGTAGAGACCGGAAGTGTCCACGACATTATCAAACAAGGTCATGTACACATCTGCATCAGCTGCAACCAGGCGATTATAGGTGGGCACCGTATTGAGCGCTGGGGGAAGCACCACATCGTTTGCGGCGGCAATGAACCAGATCGGCGTCTGCGCCAGATTCTGGATGTCCGCATCCGAAATCAAGCTATCATTCAAGCCTTCGCAGACAGGGAAAGCAGCAGCAAAGTAGCCAGGGTAATCCCGCGCCATCAGCATCGTCATGTAGCCGCCGTTGGAAGGTCCGCCGATATAGATGCGGTCCGTATCGACATCAGGATTGTTGGCGACGTACTCCTCAATCAGCGCCATCAAAGCATCTTCGTACTTGGAAGTTCCGTCCGCTGTTCCGCTGATGCCATCCATCCAGAAGGTCGGTGTCTGCGGAGCCAGGACGTAAGCCCCGTCAAAGTAGGACTGTATCTCATCCGTGGCCAAAGCAGTCGCTTTATTGGCCGCTAAAGGAATCGTTGCATCCGTTCCGCCTTCCCCGCCTCCGTGCAGCCAGATGATCAACGGATTTTCCTGGTTGTCCTGTGCTGGGCTGTAGTCGGCATAAGTCAGCGTGACGCCATCAAAGGTCGATGCGCCGATTTCGAAATCTTCAATGATTTCCTTCGTCGTTCCGGCGAATTCCGTGACGACCAGACCGGATACGGTACCTGCCGGCGTTTCGATTGCCGTCTGCTGCGTGATGGTGTAGGCGTTCGTCGTCCAATCATTGCGCCCGGTTGCCACCTGATAATTCAAAGCAGCGCTCAAGGCCAAAGTCGGGCCGTATTCCATTTCCAGCACCGCATATTTGCCTGTCTGTACGGCCGGATTGCCGTCCTTATCGGCTACATAAGCGTTAGTGACGTTCACAGTGCCCTCACCCAGCAAAGACGGAGTCAAACGGCTGTCGCTTCTTGAGACAGCGACGCTGAACGTATCCGTCGACACGGATCCAACCGGCACCGGTCTGCCCAAGTCCACGATGATCTTCGTCACGGTTGCGCCCCAGTCCTTCACTTCGATAACCGTTTCATAGGAAGACGGTTGTGTCTTCAACTCTTTTGCCGAAACCGAATCCGCCGTTGCGAACAGCCCTCCCAAAACCACTGCGCTCAAGGCCGTTACTTTAGCCATTCTTTTTACTCTACCCATCATATTCTTTTTCCTCCCGATCTATTTGTTTTTTTATTGAAATCCCTCAGAAATTGGGTTTCTTGTCATTTTGGGTCCGCCAGTATCTGTCCTTTGTTACACTAAGGCACTGTCCAATTCGGAGGCTTCCGCTTGCTGCTGCGCTTCCACTTCCTGTTTATAAGCAGCTTTGTCCATGACTTTGAAGAACGGCAGATAGACGAAGTAGCTCACAGCGATCATAAGTGCTTGATAGATAGCCCATCTCCAGCCGCCCGCCATCAATCCGTTGATGATAACAGGAACACCCAACGGTACCGCGATACCCGGCAACATCGGCAGGATACCGGTCAGCATGCCCAGATACGAAGTAACGGCGATGATCAAAGGCACCAGGATGAATGGGATAGCCAAGGTGAAGTTCATGATGATCGGCATCCCGAAGATGATCGGTTCATTGATACCGCAGATGTTCGGAATCAGGCTTAATTTGCCGAGGACACGGTATTGCTCCGATTTCGCGCGCAACATTGCCATCGCCAAGCCCAATGTAGCGCCTGAACCCATGAAAACGACCATACCGAACATGCTTCCGGAAACAATATTCGGGATTTCCAAACCGGCATTATAAGCAGCCAGATTTTCCGTCCCAAGCGGTGTCCAGATCGGCATGAATACACTGTAGACAACCATCGCGCCGTGTACGCCCACTAACCACAAAATCTGTGCAGCGAACATCGCGACCAACAAAGCGGTAAAGCTTCCACCCAGTTTTGTCAATGGTGCAGCCACTACTGAAAAGATGAATGAGTGGATATCTGCATAGGCTGTCAATGTCATCACGTAACGGATTGCCAATGCGATGACCGCCAGTACCAAGCCCGGCACTAAACCGGAGAAGGATTTGGATACGGTAGGCGGTACGCCATCCGGCATCTTGATGACCCAACCTTTTATTTTGAAAATGGTATAAACCTTAGCGGACAATAAAGCGACAATAAAGGCAGTAAACAGTCCCGGTGCGCCCATCCAGGTAGCAGGCAGCGAGGCCAATGTGTTCGCTTCGGAATAATTGAACGGTGTCACAATCAGAAAACTCATCAAGGCCAGGATTCCGGCTGGAGTACCGTCGATATCATAAGACTCCGCAAATTTGGCGGCGATCAAATAGACAACATATATGGCCAGAAGATTTGTTGTGATTTCGGAAGGAATGACCGTAATCGCTTTCAATCCTGTGTTTACCAAAAATTCCTGGTACCCAGCAACAGGGAAACTGTTCACTAAACTACCCAAGGCACCTACAATCGTGATCGGCATCGCTGACATCAGCCCGTTTGTGATTGCGCTTATGTATTTGTTGTTTTGGATCGCACCCGCACCACGTTGTAAACTCATCTGTACATTTGAAAAATCAGCCATCTTTTTCAGCCCCCTATTAATTTAATAAATTCAAAGCATCCGCCAACACTTTTTTGCCGTTCATCATGCCGTAATCCATCGACGGAATCGTGGCGATTGCCACCGGATGATCCCTGTATTTCTTTTTGAAGCTTTCTTCCTTATAGCCAACTTGCGGCCCCAGCAACAGGATGTCGATGTTCTTGATCAGCTTGTCAACTTTCCCTTCCGCCGTGGCATCGATCGTAATCTCCATTCCTTTTTCCTTTGCCGCATCCTTCATCCGTTCGACCAGCATGCTGGTCGAAAAGCCTCCGGCACAGGCCAACATAATATTCAGTGTCATGCGATCCCCTCCTGGCTCATTTTGTGTGTACGGAACAAATGGACTTCTTCCCTCAACTGGATCAGATGCTCCGCCAAATCTCTCACGGTCATGGCGTTCATCACATGATCCTGGGCATGGACCATCAAAAGCGTCGTGCTGGTCGGTTTCCCTCTGATTTCTTCTTGGATAATCGTAGTCTGCAGATCATGCGCTTTGTTCAATGAAATCCTGGCCTCCCCCATCAGCTGGTCGGCTTCCGTAAACTCGCCCTTTTCGGCGGCCTGGATGGCTTTCATGCTGAACGCGCGGGCATCTCCCCCATGGATGATCAGCTGCATGATTATTTTCTCCTCGTCTTCCAAATGAATCCCTCCTGTTCGCTTATGCTTTCACTTATTTATATGCAAAAAGCGTGCCAACACACATCAAGCGGATGCCAACGCGCAACAAAAAAATCTGTGTCGCCGAAACGACACAGATTTTTAGTTATTCTTTGCTTGTGTGTCAGCCGTTCGCTGTGTAGGACACACTTCTGGCCAGATAAGCATAGGCGACATGGTTCAGCATGTCCTCGTTGATGGTCCCGAGATGGTCCCGGAAATAGTCGAGAAAAAGATGCT
The DNA here is from genome assembly GCF_055118575.1 of Trichococcus sp. Lineage (NCBI taxonomy): Bacteria > Bacillati > Bacillota > Bacilli > Lactobacillales > Carnobacteriaceae > Trichococcus > Trichococcus sp. Next base: position 17,412 of record NZ_JBSQPW010000037.1, read on the forward strand.
TGATCTTAGGAACGATGTATTTGTCCTGAGGAAACGAAACCATCCCTTTTTCGAAGCGCGGAATCTGTTCCTTGCGCTTGATTTTCCGCAGCATGCCGATGATATGGAAGGAGAGGCCGATCTTATCGCTCACGAACAGGGACGGGCTCATCATTTCGTTCACTTCATCATTGAATCGGTAGATGCTGGAGAGGAGCACTTCGATCTCGGGCATATCGTAATATTTCAGTATCGTTTCCTTGATCGAACGGTACGTATAGATTTCATCGATGCAGTCCTGGATCCGCTGCAGTCCCGCCCGGTTCATGACCGTATATAGCTCAAAGGTCGGATACTCCGTCTTGACCGCAAACGTGCTGATGACACAGATGATTTCATATTCCTTCGCCAATTCCTGCAGCCGCGCATAAATGCTCTCCTTGCCGACCAGATTGATCGGCACGATCATGATCTCCTTTTCTTCGAAGGAAATCTCCTTGCGGATGATGTCACGGATTGTCACGGCAGTCCCCTCGCCGGTCAGGCAGATCGAAATGATCGCTAACGGTCGGAAATGGAATGAATCGGTGGCTTGCGGCCGCGCTTTCGGCTGCTGAACTTGTTTCAATGCCTTCCCGTGCTGATAGATGGCCATGTAGTCGTTCACTTTAAGCGTTTCGACGTAGACCTCACGCAGACTGCAGCCGATCATCGCTTTTCTGCTTGCCTCGAGCACATGCATCGTGCTCACCAATGGGATGGACTCCGCCTTCAGAGGGAATAGTTTCTCCAATTCCCCCGCAAAAGTTGTCAGGCTGCCCATATCCACCAACAGCAGGATATCGTCCGTGATCTGATGGTTTTTGATGTACCGGACCACTCTTTCGAACACTTGCTGGGGCTCTTCATCCAAGCGCGCATTGATCCCGATAGCGCCTTCGTGGTTCAGCAGTTGGTTCGCCGTATCGCAAAGCGCCGTAGCGATTCCCGATCCGTGCGCAATCACAATGACCTGCACTTTCGCCAATCTTTCGATCGCATCCATTTCATCATGCGTCAGGAACATAATGAAGTAACTCGCTTCCTCCTCAGGGATGCGCACACCCAGATCCGCTTCCAAAATGGCCATGCATTCTTTCGCAACGCCGTACATCTCCGGATATTTATCGATGATCGCTTCATGCATATCGTTCTTCAGCACATGATCCTGTTGGCTGCGCTTCACAAGGTTGTAGATATGGATCGCCATCATCTGGAACACCTTATCGCTCATCACCTTGCCGGTCTTGATCGTGACATGACGGAGGATTTTTTCCAGTTCCTTGATGATGTTCTCCGGCACGAGCGCAATCAGGTTTTCTTTGTTGCAGAAGAGTTGTTCCTTTTCCCCTGTCAATTTGAAGTAGGTCTTCAGGTCGTGTTCCATCGCCCTCTGGATCTCTTCGGCGCTGGCTTTTTTCTTTTCCAACTCCCGATAGCGTGTGTTCATCTCCCGATAAATCGTGCTTTCGTTCGGCGCACTGTCCAATTCCGGAACGCTGGCATCGGATGGGAGATATTGGATCACCTGTTTGTTCGTCCCCTCATATTTCGACCACATCAGACGGTGTTCCGCATTGTTGAGCAGACCCGCACGGATATGATCCGGCAGATCTTTGCTGCTGACTTTCAAACAATCCGCTTTTTCAGCCAAGGAGCGGGCATAGCTTTTCGCAAAAGCAATCCGGATATCCGCCTTGAATTGCCCGATGTTCAGTTCACATTTGTAATGCAGAAAGGCCTTCAGCGCATTCTTACTGAAATACATCGGCACACCCAACTGATCGACTTCCTGCTGGACGAATGCATCAAACAGCTGATGACGTTCCTCGATTGATCTTTCCCTCAAACTCGGCAGATCGATGATGATCGGCAGTCTGCGGATGAATGTCTTCAGTAGCGTGTCCTTCTTTTCGGTCGTCGCGCCGATGATCAGGACTTGGGCGTGGTGATCCTTGTCGGTTTCCCCAAGCGGCCGGAAAACACCGCGATCGATATAAGTGAAAAGCATCTCCTGCCCTTCGATCGGCAAGCGGTGGATCTCATCAAGGAAAAGGATGCCCCCATTCGCCTTTTCAAGAAGTCCCGTTTTGCTCGTTTCCGCACCCGTGTATGCCCCTTTTGTGTGTCCAAAAAGTTGGCTCATCAACAGCTGCGGGTTGTGCGCATAATCGGCACAGTTGAATTGGATGAAGGGGGAAGACTCCGTCAGCTTCCCCGACTGGATGCCGTATTTATGCAGCAGATCAGCAAACAATGATTTGCCGACACCGGTTTCCCCCAGCAACAGCATATGCATCCCATCGCCAGGATAGAGGATGGCGGCCTTCCCTTGCTCAATCTGATGGAAAAGGCTGGGATTCTTCTTCAGAAAGTTTTCCATATCCACGATTTTCGGGATTTCCGTCGGTGCCGCAGCCGCTCCGGAAACCTTGCGCGCGCAAGGGAAAAATCGTACCGGTCGGGTCTTCTCTTTGTAGCAGCGTTTCTCTTTATGCAGCTGGTTCAGATCGCGCGAAATGTTGCTTCTGTCGCTTTTCAATCTATAGGCGATTTCCTCGGCTGTGACCCCTTGTTTTTTTTCCTCATAAATCATGCCCAAAGCCTCGAGCACTTTTTCAATCCTTTGCAAATATCATCACCCCTTGGCAAACGTTTACATCCTATTCACAATCGTACCATATTTTGCGCATGAACGAATAAAAATATATTCAATCTGTGTAATTGTTTGTGGCGCCGAGCCAAAGCAAAAAATGCACAGATACTTTTCCCCGCGGATGCTATATAATGAGCCTTATATTCCAAATCACAAGGGAGAGTTGCGAGTGATCAGTCTATTATTGGTAAGGAAAATTATCCAGTTGTTCCTCATCATGATTTTGGGTTATCTGCTGGTCAAGCTGAAAGTTTTGAAGTCAGAAGAAAGTGTGGTCCTGTCGAAAATATCGCTGTATCTGGTGATGCCTGCCGTCATACTCACTGCCTTTCAGGTCGACTTCAAGCCGGAAATCCAGGAAGGCTTACTGCTGGCCTTTGTCGCGGCGGTCGCCATCCACATACTGCTGCTCCTGATCGGGCATGGCTCAGGTAAACTATTCAAGTTTGAGGAAATCGATGTCGCATCCATCATCTATTCCAATGCGGGCAATCTGATCATCCCCATCATAACGGCCGTTCTGGGCAATGAATGGGTCATCTATTCCACCGCGTTTGTGTCCGTACAATTGATTTTTCTCTGGACGCACTGCAAATTGATGTTCTCAAAAGAGAAGACACCGAACATACGGAAAATCATTCTGAACGTCAACATGATCGCCATTTTTGTAGGCGTCCTATCCATGCTGTCAGGAATCCGCCTGCCGGCTATGCTCAATGAAACAATGGGGTCAGTCGGCGCCATGATCGGACCACTGGGCATGCTGATCACAGGCATGATCGTTGCCGGAATGGACCTGAAACAGATATTCACAAGCAAAAAAGTTTATGTGATCACTTTTTATCGGATGATCCTTTGCCCCGCCATCATTCTGCTGCTGCTGAAACTCAGCAATGCCGGCAGTTTAGTTGATAACGGCGTGGAAATATTGCTGATCACCTTCTTGGCGACTGTCACTCCCGCGGCATCCACCGTTACGCAATTCGCCCAGGTGCATAACAAAGATGCGGAGTATGCAGGAGCGATCAATATCATGACCACGCTGGTATGCATCGTGACCATGCCTATCTTTGTCATCCTGTACTTCTTATAAAGCAAAAAAATCCTTGGAAACAGTGAAGTAAATTTCTTCAATGTTCCAAGGATTTTTTTAATATATATGCGGGTGCGACCAATAGAATATCACGCAATCATTCACCGCGTTTGATGGGCCAGGATTTTCTGAGCTAACGCATCAGAAATAATATGTGCGGATGGACGCTTAGAAGTTTGTTCGATGTATCCACCCACTCTTAATCTATCCAATGACTGATTCACTTTATATCTGGTGTTCTTAACGTGAAGCTCAAATTCTTTATCCATCAATTCCGTTTTGAATATCCATGACTGGCACAAAATATATAAAATACTGGTGTCCAGTTCATTCTCAAAATCAAATTCCGTTATCATATCCCATGAATTTCCCAACAATTCACTGCTGTTGTTCAGTTCCTCGAGTAATTTCAATTGTCCTTCATACACTATCTTTAGCATGTGATAGACAAACATCGTCCCTTCGCCCATATTATGTTTATTTGATGTAATAGAAAAAGCATCATAGTACTTATTTTTAGTATCGCTTATCATATGGGAAAAGCTGATGGCCGTCAGTGGATCTAATTTTTGGGCCAAATATCTGCAAGTGATATATCTGCCTGTCCGTCCGTTGCCATCATAGAACGGGTGAATATATTCAAAAAAATAGTGGGATAACATAATTTTAATCAAGAACGGAATGTCTTTCGCATTTATGAAGGAAATGAACTTACTCAAATCCGTTATTATAGTGTCTTCCGTATGGTTTCCTACGTGAACGACTCCCCTATTTCCATGTACTTCCACACCTTCCGCCCTGAATAATTCACCATCAAGCTTATCTTTTTCTTCAATTTCTTCAGAAACCAAGGTGTCATAAATCTCTCTGATTTCTTTCACATCACCTATGGGATGTAAGTCTTCGTAATACAAAGAATAGTATTGTTTCACAATTCCTTTGAAGCGACTATTTTCTTTTTTGTTCAGAGTAACCATCTTGATGGCATCCCCTACCTCTTTCCGTGTGATTCTTACACCTTCCATTTCATTAGTACTCATAATTTCATCCGTCAATACTTTATTATAAAATTGTTTTTTCGCAACCTCAGGGAGCCGATCCGATAACTTGTTTATGGTATTCGCATTATCCATTATGTATTCTTGCAACATGGTCAGCTCATTATTGTTCACCACAAACAGACTATAAGTAGGTGATAGCCTTATTCCTCTCTCTATGGGATGAATTTCTAGATTTGTATGATACGTACTGTGGCTGGATATCCTCATTTGGTATTCTTTCTCATATTCGTCAATGCTGCCATACCGGATGACACTTAAAGGCTTGTATTTTTTCATAAAAGATACTCCCTCTCATGCTTCTGTTTAATAAATAGTACCATTTTTTCGAAATAGGTCAATTTTTTTTCCTAATTAATTTAAAAAAGGCCGTTTTTTCATTTTAAATATATATCTCTCTATCCTATTTCAAAAAAGCGTCATTTTTTATTTTCTGGTATTCAAGACAAAATAAAAAAGCCCTAAAAGCATGAGGAATATCCATCAATACTTTTAAAGCTTATCCGATAAATCCAAATGGGTAATGAGGGGCTCGAACCCCCGACCCGCTGATTAAGAGTCAGCTGCTCTGCCAACTGAGCTAATTACCCGTATCACGTGCTGATCACGTAACAAATGTTATTTTACTCTCCTTTTCAATAAAATGCAATAACTTCAAGAAAAAAAGAGTCCACTTCCGGATAGTACCTCCGGAAGCGGACTCTTTTTTGTATTCATCGCTAGATTAGATGCTTGCCCAAACGTTTTCCAATACGTTCGTTTGGTTGCGGTCCGGTCCCACTGAGAAAGTGGAGATGCGGACGCCAACTGTTTCTTGAACGCGACGGACATAGTTGCGTGCATTTTCAGGAAGTTCTTCCAATGTACGGCAGCCAGTGATGTCTTCGCTCCAGCCCGGAAGCTCTTCATAGACAGGCGTGCATTGCGCCAATTCCTTCAAGCTTGCTGGGTAATGGTAAATCAATTCGCCTTCGCCATTTTTGTAGGCAGTACAGATTTTGACTGTTTCCAAACCGCTCAAAACATCGATTGAGTTCAAGCATAGGTTTGTGATCCCTGAAACGCGTTTTGAATGGCGCATAACAACTGCGTCAAACCAGCCGATACGGCGCGGTCTGCCGGTGGTTGTGCCATATTCACGGCCGACTTCACGGATTTGGCTTCCGACTTCATCAAACAATTCTGTCGGGAACGGACCATCGCCGACACGGGAAGTGTAAGCTTTGCAGACACCGACAACTTTGTCGATTTTGGTAGGACCCACACCACTACCGATGGTTACCCCACCAGCAACAGGATTGGAAGAAGTAACGAATGGATAAGTACCTTGGTCGATATCCAACATAACCCCTTGTGCGCCTTCAAAAAGAACGCGTTTGCCGGCATCCAATACATCGTTCAGGATAACGGATGTATCGCATACATATTTTTTGATTTCCTGTCCGTACTGATAGTATTCTTCAAAAATATCTTCGAATTTGATTTCAACAGAGTCGAACATTTTTGTGAATTGACGGTTCTTTTCTTCCAGGTTGATTTTCAGGCGTTCTGCAAAGATCTCTTTGTCCAACAAATCAGCTACCCGGATACCGACACGCGCTGCTTTATCCATGTATGCAGGCCCGATCCCTTTAATGGTCGTACCGATTTTGTTTTCGCCTTTTGAATCCTCCTGTAGCTGATCCAATTGAATATGATAAGGCAAAATGACGTGGGCACGGTCGGAAATACGCAGGTTATCCGTGTTGATGCCGTGATCTTTCAAATATGCCAATTCTTTGATCAATGATTTCGGGTTCACTACTACGCCGTTTCCGATCACGCTGATTTTTTCTGGATAAAAAATGCCGGATGGAATTAAGTGCAATTTGTATGTAACGCCATCAAACTGGATTGTGTGGCCAGCATTGTCCCCGCCTTGATATCTAGCGATTACTTCTGCATTCTCACTAAGGAAATCTGTAATCTTCCCTTTACCTTCGTCTCCCCATTGAGTCCCAACAACTACTACTGAAGTCATTATTTACTCCACCTCATCTTATTTATTCATAACACTATGCTAGTTTACCAATATTACCTATGTCTTTCAATAAAGAATCAAATAAAAGCGCTCATTTCTGAACAATTTGTCCAACCTCATCAGCTAATTTCCGGCATATAGCTCATCGAAGAAAATTTGTTGAATTCCTTTTTGAACAGGAGCTTTACCGTTCCCCGCGCCCCGCTCCGGTTTTTTTCGATGATAACTTCGACGACATTGTTCTCCTGCTCATCCCGTTCCGGCTCTTCGCTGCCTTCACGTTCGTAATAATCATCGCGGTACAGGAAGGCAACGATATCAGCATCCTGCTCGATCGATCCCGATTCACGGATATCGCTCAATACCGGACGTTTGTCTTGCCTTTGCTCCACACCACGGGACAATTGGGAAAGGGCGATTACCGGCACTTTCAGTTCCTTGGCCAATTTCTTCAATTGACGCGAAATATCGGAAACTTCCTGTTGGCGGCTTTCGCGGTTGTTCCCTTCGATCAGCTGCAGATAGTCGATGACGATCAGTCCCAGCTTTCCTTGCTCCTGCAGTAAACGACGGCTTTTTGCCCTGATTTCCGCAATCCGGATACCCGGCGTATCATCAATGAAGATTTTTGACTGTCCAAGTGTTCCCATCGCCATGATCAGGTTGGACCACTCGTCTTCAGAAAGTTGTCCTGTCCGCAAATGACCCGCATCGATGTTCCCTTCCGCACACAGCATCCGATTGACCAATGACTCCGCCCCCATCTCCAGACTGAAGATGGCGACTACCTGATCCGCCTTTGTCGCGACATTCTGCGCGATGTTCAGCGCGAAGGCAGTCTTCCCCACGGCCGGTCTCGCGGCCAAGATGATCAGCTCTTCTTTTTGGAGGCCAGCCGTCATTTTGTCCAAGGCGATATAGCCGGTCGGAACCCCAGTCACATCATCGCTTCGTTGCGCTAAAGATTCGATATTCTGCAGTGACGCCGATACGACATCCGATATACGGATGAAGCCAGATCGGTTCCTGCGTTCGGATACTTGAAGGATATTCTGTTCGGCGCTGTCCAGCATGACAGCCAGCTCATCATCCTCTTCATAGCCTTTACGGACGATTTCTGTAGCCGAACGGATCAGATTGCGCACAATCGATTTTTCTTCCACTATCTTGGCATAATATTCCACGTTGGCTGACGTGGGAACCGCAACCGCCAATTCGGCCAAATACTCCATGCCGCCAGCATTCTCAAGTTGATTCTTCGTATCCAACTCGTTGGCGATCGTGACGACGTCTATCGCTTCATTCCGGTTGTTCAATTGCAAGATCGCATCAAAAATAATCTGATGATTTTTTCTGTAAAAATCAGATGTTTCAAGGTATTCCAGAACATTGACAACCGTTTCAGGATCCAAAAAAATGGAGCCCAGAACGGATTGCTCGGCTTCTATACTATGAGGGGGGATACGATCTTGAAGTATTTCTTCCATTTTATATTTTCACCCTTCAGGTTTGATTCATTCAGACAAGGAAATCATTACTGGCCTCCTCATCTTTTGCTTCCTTATTGTATCCTAAATCAGTCATATTTACAATTCAGGATACCGAACTCTTGTTCTGTTTTTACAGAAAATTCAATTGGGATGGTCCCCTTACTACAGCCGTCAAATTTATTTTCTTCCATATTATATGGACTGCCCCAGTGATCCTCCTAAACAAACGAAAAGACAGAGATCAGTATCCCTGTCTTTCGTTTGTATTTTGAAAAGCATTACCCTTCCGTTACTTGCACCGTCAACATCGCTGTCACTTCCGGATGGATTTTTACGGGCATTTTTGTGAAACCTAATGCGCGGATAGGACTTTCCAATTCAATTTTTCGCTTATCCAATTTAACATTATGTTGCTTCTGCAGTGCTTCGGCAACCTGTTTCGTTGTTATGGAACCAAACAATCGACCATCTTCACCAATTTTTGCGGATAATTTGATGATTGATTCATCCTTTTCCAGAAACGCTTTTAATTCTTGGGCAGCTGCCAACTCCTCAGCTTGCTTCTTCTCTTCAGCCTTCTTTTGGCCTTTCAATGCGGAAATCGTAGCGGCATTCGCTTCTTCAGCCTTGCGGTTTTTGATCAGGAAATTAGCGTAACCATCCGCAACATCCTTGACTTCCCCTTTTTTGCCTTTGCCTTTAACGTCCTCTAAAAAAACAACTTTCATTTATTATTCCCCTTCCTTGATTTTTTCTGGATTTATGACTGCTTTCAGTCTTTCGACGACTTCATGGACTGTCGTATTCTCAAGCTGCGTAGCTGCATTGGACAAATGTCCGCCACCACCTAATTTTTCCATGATGGTCTGCACATTGTATTGTCCCAGACTTCTGGCGCTGATGCCGACTCTGCCATCCTGGCGTTTTGTGACGACAAATGAAGCATCTACCGCCTCCATAGACAACATCGTGTCGGCGGTTTGAGCAGCGACGACCGTGTCATAGATTTTATCATCTTCCCCATGGACGATCGCCAGGTTTCCGTTCACAAATTCCATAGTCTGAAGCAAATGACTGCGCAAAAGATAGGTGTCCAAGTCCTCTTTCAATGATTTTTGGATCAGAACGGTATCCGCTCCATTCGACTGCAGATAACTGGCAGCATCAAAAGTTCTGGATCCGGTTCTCAAACTGAAATTACGGGTATCAACGATAATCCCCGCCAACATAGCCGTTGCTTCTATCTTATTGATGGCATCCATCTCATTGGATTGATATTCGAACAGTTCAGCGATCAATTCAGAAGTGGATGAAGCGTAAGGTTCCATATAGACCAACACAGAATCTTTCGGAAATTCTTGTCCGCGCCTGTGATGGTCCAAGACAACTATTTTTTTGGACAGATTTAGAAGTCCGGGTGCCGGCGTCATGGATGGACGATGGACATCTACCATGACGATGAGCGTCTGCGGCGTCACCAAGGCCATCGCCTGCTCTGGCGAAATGATCCGCTTCGCGATCAAAGGATCCTTGTCTATCTCCTGCATAATCCGGTTCACATCATTGGAAAACTGTTGCGGATCCAACACGATCCAGGCTTCACGATTATTCATCTGAGAAATGCGTCGGATTCCTAGACAGGAACCGATGACGTCCATATCCGGGTAACTATGGCCCATAATGATCACTTTATCGGCATGGACAATAAGTTCTTCCAAAGCCTGGCTGATCATTCTCGCACGGATACGGGTCCGTTTTTCCATGGGATTCGTTTTTCCGCCATAAAAACGGGCATCTTCACTTTCAGCCCTCACGACAACTTGATCGCCACCTCTTGCCAAAGCTAAATCAATATTCGACTGCGCCATTTTGGCGACTTCTTTAAAATTGGTCTGCTCAAACGTTTTATCGTATGAGAAACCCATGCTCAATGTCAATGGAAAATTCTGCTTGTAGGTTCTTTCCCTTATTTGATTAATGATATCAAAATTATTTTCTTCTATTTTCTTTAATGCCCGCATATTGGTCAATGCTATAAAGCGGTCATCATCCACTCGTTTCAAGAAGACATTATTCATGTTTGCCCAATTCGTGAGTTGATTCGTCAGGTAGTTGTTCACATTCGATCGCTTGCGATCGTTCATGGATTGAACAGCCTCGTCATAATTGTCGACAATGATATTTCCAAAAACAAAGTTCTCATCTTTGTACTTTTCTTCAATTTTGGCATATTCTGTTATATCCATCAAATAAATGACGCCAATATCCTCTTGAATGATCATATCAAAATAATGATTTCCCCATTTCACACGGCGGATCTCATAATCCTGCGAGTCTTTAAAAAGCTGATATAATTCTTCGTCCACCACACTCAGCTTTCTTCCCAATGTATCTTTCTTGCCAAAATACTTTACTAAATATGGGTTCATCCATTGGATTTCTTCTTGCTTATTATATAGAAGTATACCAATAGGCATCTTAATTAAAGCCTCTTGTTCACCTTTTTTGATTCGATAAGATAAGTCAGATATGTATTGATTTGTCTCATCAATCAAATATTCAGAAGAATAACTGATGAACCCAACAATTCCAACGCATAAGAGCGTAATTCCAATTCCTATTTTCCAATCTGCAATGAACGTCAAAACAACGATCACCAGCAATAAGAACACGATAATCAGGAAAGGAACCTTAATCTTGTCAGCCTTTATGAAGTGAGGAAGATTTTTTAACTTTTCCTTTATTTTCATGATAGCTCCTTTACTGAACCTACAATTTGCACTCGTATATTTTAACATATTCAGATAATAATAGCTATAATGCCCTTTGCGTCGTATGTGTCAATCTTTTCTATGCAAAGTTCAGAAACCTTACGTGTACTGCCTATTTAGAAATGTTTTAATATTGTCCCTGCAGCTTCGGCGCGCGTCGC
>NZ_JBSQPW010000038.1:0-24905 GCF_055118575.1 Trichococcus sp.
GACAGGACGGGGTCGTCATCTCCGGTTAAGCGTCGCTCCCCGGAGAACAACGGTAACTTTCAGCCGCACCTTCGACGAAGCCGACCTTATCGGAGGACGAAGATGAAATGTGGGGCGAACTCCGGCGAAGCCGCGTTCACCGGAGAAAAAACCAGGAGCCGCCTCTTTGCGAGGCAGCCCCTGGTTCTGATAGTGATGTCATACATTCTGTGGGTTCGAGTGTTGGTCGGAATCAACTGTTTTGCTTAAGTCCGTCCACGATTTGGCGCAACCCTTCAGTAATCGGCGTTGCCGGGCGGCCGAGCAGTTTTTCGAAGTCATCGCTCTCGACATCCAGCGAGCCTACGCGGATGCTTTTTTGGATTTCGACAAGGATTGGGACCACGAAATCCGGCACACCGGCGCCTACCATTACTTCGGCATAGGCAGCGTCATCAACCTGCTGGACAGGTACTTCCTTGCCCAATACTTCACCAAGCACCGCAGCCAGTTCTTCCTGAGATAAAGGCTTGCCTGACAGTTCATAGACTGTATTTTCATGTCCCTCGCCTGCCAGGACAGCAGCCGCAGCTTCCGCATAATCTTGTTGTAGTGCCCAACCAACCTTGCCGTCCGCTGCCGATGTCAGCCAAGGAGCGCCTGCCAAAACACCTTGAATGCCTGAAATTTCATTCTCCAAGTACCAGTTGTTGCGCAAGAAGGAGTAGGCAATGCCTGTTTTCAGGATGGCCGCTTCCGTAGCCTGATGCGTCGGGGCAAATAAATTTTTGCTTCCCTGTGCATTCGCCAAGCTGGTGTACGCGATGAAGGAAACGCCAGCACGTTCCGCCGCAGCTACCGCGTTGGCGTGCTGGCGGATTCTGGTTTCATTATCGCCATCCGCAGAAATCAGCAATAAACGATCGACACCCGCAAAGGCGGCGTTCAGGCTTTCCGGATGATCAAAATCCCCCTGGCGAACGTCCACTCCTTGAGCGCGTAAATCTTCTGCTTTCTCAGGGTTGCGGACACTGACGGCCAATTGCTCGGCCGGTACAGTCTTCAATAGAATCTCCATAACTTTTGTGCCGAATTTCCCTGTTGCTCCTGTCACCAATAATTTCATTTGTTATCTCTCCCTTTTTGTGTTTACTTTTCATTAGTAACCTAATAATATAGCAGTAGGTATTTTTTTGAAAGTAGGCACTTTTTTATGACCTAGGCACAAAAACAGGACCATTGCGAAAGAGAGGCATTTATCATGGCAAGAAGCTGGTTCGGGGACCCCGCAGACGAGAAATTGGAAGCGACGGTTTGTCCCATCACGCAGACGCAGGACATCATTGCAGGCAAATGGAAAATCATCATTTTATGGAATTTGAGCGAGCAGACAAGAAGGTTTAACGAACTCCAGCGGCTGCTGCCGAATATTTCAAAAGGAATATTGACCAGACAGTTGCGGGAGTTGGAAGAAGACAATATGGTTCACCGGGAAGTCTACAAAGAAGTCCCGCCAAAAGTCGAATACTCGCTGACGCCACTGGGGCAAAGCTTCATCCCGATCCTGCAGAGCATGGGTGAGTGGAGCAAAAAGAATCTGCCTGGGAAATAGGCTGAAGGATTTGGGTGGTGCCGGTTGGCCGGAGGAGCGCACCGGAACTGGGCATCAGCTCCGGTCAAGCGTCCGCTCCCCGGAGAACAGCGGTAACTTTCAGCCCCAACTTCGACGAAGCCAGCCTTATCGGAGGACGCAGACGAAATGTTGGGCGAACTCCGGCGAAGCCTGCGTTCACTGGAGCAGGGCCCGTTAGCAAAGAATAGAGCGTAGCTGAAAATTCAGTACTTAGTCCGATGCCTGTGAGCGTACCAGGGTGTACAATGATACGGTAAAGGAGGGATCAATCATGAATTTCTTAATGAATCTGATTTGGTTTGTTTTGGGTGGTTTTATCAGTTTTGCTTCCTGGATCGTAATCGGTGTTCTGTGGTGCTTGACCATCGTCGGGATCCCGATTGGCATGCAGTGCTTTAAGTTCGCGGTGATGGCGGCAGTGCCGTTTGGCCGGGAAATCCGTATCAGCGAGAGAGGTACATCCTTCGTCATCAATGTCATCTGGATGCTGTTGGGCGGAGTGGCGTTGGCGGCTGAGGAAGTCATCTTGGGTGTCATCTTCTGTCTGACAATCGTCGGCATTCCATTCGGACTCCAGCACTTCAAGCATGCCAAGCTGGCATTGTTCCCGTTCGGGGCGGAAATCTATCGCGTTGCGTAACTACTGAGATACATTTAAAAGATAGGGTTTTGTAAATATATTTAACGGTTTGTGGCGGGGATTGATCGTCAGTAGTGGGTCTGGAGTTTCGGCCTTGCTGGAGAAGGATCAGTTCCCGTTTTTTGTGTTGGATGCAAATAGATGACATATTCTAATAGAAAGCAGACTTGTGGCGGATAATCCGGCTGCCTGGTGTATCCGATTCACAAATGGTAGCGAAATCGTTTGTGAATCGGATAAATGGATGGGGTGATAGGCGGCCGGTCGGATCCTTGATTGTAAAATAATTGACCATCATAGCTATCCGTTGACAAGCGCCTTTTTCTTGCGTAAGCTTTGACTAAATTTAGCCCGGGGACAACCGGGACAGAAATGCAGACGAAAGGGATGGGGACATGAAAGCGATACTATTTGATTTGGATGGTGTAATTACCGATACAGCGAAATTTCACTTTTTGGCTTGGCGCGAATTGGGAGCGGAATTAGGCATTGAAGTGGATGAGGCATTCAACGAGGAGTTGAAGGGCGTCAGCCGAATCGATTCGCTGGAGCGCATTTTGGTGCAAGGCGGGGTTGCGGATCAGTATTCCTCAGCCGAGAAAGATGCGATGTGCGTCAAAAAGAACGCGCATTACTTGGAACTGATCAAATCTATCACCTCCGCCGAGCCCTTGTTCGTCGGAGGACAGCCTCGATCCACGCGCCCAGCTCCGGCCAACATTCGCTCGCAGGAGGAGAGCGAATTACCGGCACCGCACCTCCGATGAGAAGGGCGCTCACCGGAGGAAAGCGCCAGCTCCGATTAGACTTGGCTTCGCCGGAGCAGGCGATCGATGCACCGATGATCAAGACCTACATCAACGGCTACAGCGCGAACGACAGGGTCACCGAAGTCATCGTGGAAAAACTGATCGGGAAATCCGCATTCGAAGGCAAAAGCCCGGTAGATCCGTTCTGCGGGGTGTGGGGAACGAACTTTTAGAGCTTAATTTAAGGAGGAAATCGACTATGCTTGTTGAAACATTAAAATTATATCCTGAACGGGAAGATGTTACGTTAACGACCTACGTTCTGGCTGATTCGCCGTAAATGTTGGACGGAGCCAGTCGCCCGGCTGTGCTGATCTGTCCGGGAGGCGCTTACCTTTCCTGTTCGGATCGGGAAGCTGAACCTGTGGCGCTGAAGTTCGCATCGATGGGCTATCACGCCTTTGTCCTGCGCTATTCCGTTTATTTGAACAAGGATGAAGCTTTCCAATCGATTTTTGGCGGTGTCGAGAGGCGCGAACATACGGTGTTCCCTGCCCCGATCCGCGATATCGGCAAAACGATGCTGACGATCCATGAACATAGCGATGAATGGCTGGTCGATACGGATCGGATTGCGCTGTGCGGCTTTTCGGCAGGCGCGCACAATGCCGCGACCTATTCCGTTTATTGGAACAAACCGATCCTGACCGATCATTACCAAGTGTCGGAAGAAAAACTCCGTCCCGCTGCCACGATTCTGGGGTATACGTTGAGCGACTATCTGTTCATGAAAGATACGGAAAAAGATGAAATGGCCACCATTTTGTTCGACGCCTCAGTTACGTGGTTGTTGGGGGAAGCATGCCCTAACGATGAGAAATTAGTTGAAGTGAGCCCGGCCTTGTTGGTGACGGACAAAACACCGCCCATGTTCTTATGGGCCACGGCAGCGGATGCGCTTGTCCCAGTCGGTCACACGCTGCGGATGGGCATGGCTTTGTCGGAGAACAAGATTCCGTTTGAGATGCATGTGTTCGAGGAAGGCCCGCATGGCTTGAGCCTTGCAACGCAAGCCACGGCAGATTCAAAACCGCTTGTCGACCAAAATGCCGCCAAGTGGATCGATTTGGTGGAGGCCTGGTTGCTGAAACGCTTCGCGATCGAGTTGAAGGAAGAAGTCAGATGGAGTTAGGGATATGAAATTTTAAGGATGTGAAGGAAAAAGATGGATAAATGCGAGACATTCATCATTTCAGGTTTTTCACATTTTTCAGGAACCATTTAAAAACAGAAAATGCGCAAAAAAGTTAAGGTCAGCCTCTAATAACTGGGGAGGCGTCCTTAACTTTTTTTGTTTGTCCAAATTTTTTAAGAAACTTCAGAACCCGTGCCGTTCGACTTCCAACAGCGCAAAGGTTTTCTCCTGCACGTCGTATTCGTACTTGAAGACGCAGCAGTTGGTGATGCCGTCCTTCATCACTTCGTGGGGATCCTGCCAAGCGCTCAGGAAGTGGATGCAGGCGCCAGCGTGGGAGACGGCGAGCACTGTCTGGTGGTCGTCCTGCTCCATGATTTCGGTACAGGTACGGACCATCCGCTCTTTCACCTGGTCGCCGGACTCACCGCCGTACTGGACGAAAAAGGTGCTCTTGTCTTTGGGGTTGAGGTCCTCGCTCTCGCCTTCGAAGGTTCCGAAATGCATTTCCTTCAGGCCTTTCAGGCGTTGGTAAGGCATCAGTTCGTTCGTCACGATCTCCAACGTATCGCAGGCACGCTCGGCTGTTGAGCTGTAGGCGTGGTCGAGGTCGATTTCATCAAAGTAGGCACTGGCGATTCCGGCTTGCTGGATGCCGAGCTCCGTCAACGGCGAGTCGCAGGCGCCCTGGATCTTTCTGCGGACATTGAAAAGCGTCTGACCATGGCGCATCAAGTATAAAGTTTTTTTCATAGGGAGTCCTCCTGATTTTTGAAGCGGTTACAACTCAATTATACTACTTGCGACAGGGGGCAAGTCAACAAGGAGTGTTTTCTCTTCCGGCGAGCGGAGGCTACGCCGGAGCTCGCCTCACAATTACAGTCTGTGCTCCGATGAGGACAGGCTTGCCGGAGAAGAACCCGCAAGATACCGCTGTCCTCCGACGAACAACCCCTCGCCGGAGAAGCGATTTTCGCACGTCCACCGCTGACATATAGCTGATCATATCTCGTTCCTTCTCGGCGCAATCACATCTGGCGGCCTTTGCTGTAGTCGAAATAGTCGAATAAACCGGACGCATGCGACCATTCGATTTTCGAAAGCACAAAAATAGTCGAATGCTAAGCGCCATTCGACTATTTCGGTAACATTCTGTTTCTGTTTCTCGGATAAGTGACAATTATTCGCGTTTTTGGCGCTGCGGCGCGTCAGGTCGGCGTCCAAATCTTCAGGCGGAACGATATGGACAGCCGCTTATGGGTGAGGCACGATACTGCAAGCGCCGGCAATACAGATTAAGGCGCAGTGTTGTATAATGTAGGTAAATCAGTTTTCTTACAAGTGGCCCTATAGCGTTTTGGAGGGGATCAATGATGTTAAACAGAAAATACGGTATGAAGAGCCTATCTTTAGTTTTGCTTTTGTTGGCGTTTGCAACGGGCTGTAAGAATGAATCAATCACAGAATCCGTAGTCGGAGAGTCGGCATCAACCGCCTATAATCCGACCATGTTGGACGCCTTCTATATCGCTTTTTCACCCGGAGTGGATGAAACGGAGCGGACGTTCAGTTGGCACACTCCGGAAACGAAAAAAGAAGGGCTTGTGGAGTTGAGTTTGTTGGATGAGGAAGGTAATGTTGTGTCGACCGAAACCTTTGAAGCGACCGTCACCAAAACGCAGAGCGGCTATTCCACGCACGAAGCGACGGTTTCCGGCCTGGAACTGAACAAAAACTATGCCTACCGCTTCGGGGACGGCTACCGAGCCTGGTCGGAATCCTACACTTTTCGGACGCAGGATCCTTGGGACGGTGACTTCAACTTCCTCTTCTTCGGTGATCCGCAGATTGGTGCCGGCGATGGCACGCAAATCGATGCGGATGGGTGGGACTGGACGGTGACAGCAGCCACGGATCTTTTTCCGGCTACCGATTTCCTCGTTTCGGCGGGCGATCAAGTGAATATCGCCAACAATTTGGACCAATATGACGGCTATTTTTTCCCGGAAGAACTGACCGATTATCCAATCATGACCTTGATGGGCAACCACGATGATGTGCTTTTTGCAGATTACTTCAACCCGCCCAACGAGACCGGACTAGGGGAAGATGGAGCCGGCAGCGACTTCTATTTCACATACGGGAATACGCTTTTCATCGCTTTGAACACCCAAAGGAACGACATCGAGGAGCACCGGGAAGCCATGGAACTGGCGGTGGCGGAAAATCCGGAGGCTACCCATCGGATTGTGCTTTTGCACAAATCCATCTACAGCAGTGGTGACCATGCGCTCGATGAGGATGTGTTGGCTTTCCGAGACGGGTTGGTGCCGGTCTTCGATGAACTCGACATCGATGTGGCTTTGATGGGGCATGACCATGTCTATGTGCGGACCTATCAGATGAAAGGCGATGCGGTCGTTGAGGAAATCGCCTACGATGAGGCAGGCGCCGCTGTCGATCCGGAAGGCACGCTCTATCTGACCGGCAACTCAGCTTCTGATTCCAAATATTACGACATGCAGGATTCCTTCGTCTATGAACGTTATGCGGCCGTCGCGCTGCAGTTGGAGGAACCGACTTTCATGAATGTCGAAGTGACCGACGATTCCCTGACATTCACAACCTACAAAACCGCCGATCAGTCGGTTGTGGATGCTTACAGCATTGTGAAGTCGGTTGGAGATGAATGAGCGGGAAAAGCTGGATAGTCTTTTCGTTGCCTTCGGATGAGTTTTCTTGAGGGTAACGTTTTTTTGCGCTAAAACGAAGCCATTTTTTAACGAAAAATGGTATAGTGTCAGTGCATGCATTATTGAAAGAGACCTGAACCAGAAAGGGGAATTTGTATTGAATCTAAGCCAAAGCCAAAATCTTACCCAAACGCAAACGCAAAAGCAAACGCTTTCTCCTCAGCTGCTGCAGGGGATCCATTTGCTCCAGTTGGGGAGGCTGGATGTCCGTGACTATCTGGAGCAGAAGGTTTTGGAGAATCCTTTTCTGCAGCTGAAAGTCAGGGAGTCGAGAGTTTCCCGAAGCGGTGGTCCAGCCAATGATCTGAGTTGGATACCCGACCGTAAACAATCCCTTTATGAATATATTACGGAGCAAGTTATGCTGACTTATCGGGATACCTACCTCCGCACCTTGATTGTTTGGTGGATTAACCAGTTGAACGATAAGGGTTATGTCATCAAAAGCATCGAAGAAGCAGTGACTGAAACGAAGACTGCTCCAATCCAACTGATGGATGCCTTGACGCTGCTGCAACAACTCGATCCACCTGGCATCGGGGCGCGTAACCTGCAGGAATGTCTGATGCTGCAGACGGAACGGCGGGAGGATGCACCCGATATCGCCTACCTCGTGTTGGAAGAATCGTTCGACGATCTGATCAACCGGAAGTGGGGCGCCATTTCCAAGCGATATGCTGTGCCGTTGGAAAGCATCCAAAAAGTTTTTGATTTCATCCAGCATCTGACGCCTTCTCCGGGGATGGCTTTCCAATCCGAAGAGCAAATCTCCGTCAGACCGGATATCATTGTCACCATCAAAGATGCGCAGCTGCAGATAAACGAATCCCGCTACGGCGTGCCGATCCTTTCCTTCAACAAAGCGTACGCTGAGGAACTGGAGCAGCACAAGGATAAGGAAGTCGCGAAGTACATCAAAGACAAAAAGAAAGAATACGAATCGCTGCAGGAAAGTCTGGCGATCCGCAGCGAAACGATTTTACGTGTCAGTACGGCTATCGTGCACAGACAAGCGGCGTTCTTCTTTGATGAAGCGCATCCGCTGGCTCCGCTGCAATTAAAGGACATCGCAGATGAATTGGGTCTGCACGAATCCACCATCAGCCGGGCGATCAACGACACGTATATCCAAACCGACTCGGGCATCTACGAGCTGAAACACTTCTTCTCCCGCAAGGCAAAAACGGATCAGTCGGATGCACTCTCGACAAGCTCCGTCCAACAACGGATCCAAAAACTGATCGAGGAAGAGGATAAGCACAAACCGCTGTCCGATCAAAAAATAGTCGACATTCTGACCGGTGAACAAATTGACATCTCCAGGCGGACGGTGGCCAAGTACCGGACGGAACTCAATATTCCATCAACTTCAAAAAGGAAACGATTTGACTGAAGCGAAAGGCACAATAATCGGCTGGCATTTTTATTTTTGAGAATACGCAACAAAAAACGAGGGTGTCTCATCATTCAATGAGACATTCCCTCGTTTTTTTAGCTTTATTCATAACTGGCCGGGTATTGAGGCTGCTACGGCTAGCGAACGCCATTCAGATGCTGCATCTCTCGACGCTCTTCTCCGGCGAGCGTATGCTTCGCCGGAGTGCAGGACGTACTCCCGTTCGGTTCTTCGATGAAGAGTGCTTCATCGGAGTTAGATCTGATTGCTATTGGTGTGCTCCGGTGAGTGGGCCGTACACCGGAGCTGGGGCCGGGATTTCAAACGCTCCTTCAGCCGGTGTACGCAAAGAGGCCGCCTCATTTGAGACAGCCCGTTTTTGACTTGTGCACTGCAGTGTATTATATCTGCGATTTCACTGGAGTGTGTTTGATAAACATGAAGAATCTGACAACCAGAGCGTGGGCATATCGCGTTTTGTCACTTTTTCTTGCGAGACATTTTTTTGTGATGCATCCTTCGTGCCAGTTCTGCATTCACGTCCGCCACAATCGCTTTGGCGTTGCTGTTGAGGAGGCTCAGCTCTCCATGCAGGACTTCATGGCGGCTGTCTTCATAGGGAGCATCATTTTTGGCGGCTGTACAGACCGGATAGACCATGCCCTCTGCCGGCTCAAGGATTTTCTCCAGCACGATTTTGTGGCGCCAATCATCCCCGAAATCATAAGTGTAAAGGGCTTGATCTTTTTCAACCAGAAAGTGATCATGCAGGTGTTCCTTTTCCTCTGTGTAGCTGGTTTGCTCGTCTTTGAAAAAGAAGTTTGCGAATGTGGGATCGCTATCGGCGGATTCGATGGTAACATTTTTTTGCCGGATGCCTTTCGACTTTTGGATCATGAAATCATGCAGATGCTCATCTTGCCAATCGAACAGGATCTGGATGATTTTGTGCAGCTCCAGGAAAGTGCTGTTGCTGAGGACCTGAACTTTCCGCCAGACAGGGACGCCGACGTCTTCGAGCGTGATCTTGAATGAGTATAGTTGTGTCGGCTTAGGTCCGGAAGTTGCTGTTTTAGTTTTTTCGGCGGATGTACCCAGTAACTGTGTCAAGCTATTCAACTGTTCTTTTAAATTGTCATAGCTTTCTCCACGCTCGGGGGACAAATCAACGATTTGGTTGAGTTGGGCCAATATTGTTGCTGCAGGAGATAATATTTTGTTCAGCGTGAGGGTATATTCATTTGGGCTATCCTGGACGGAGGTATACGCTGCGGAATCCCCGGTCTTCTTGAAATAGCTTTTAAGAACGACATCCTTTTCATATAAACAATCTGCAAAAAGACGGGTGCTCTCGGATTCATCGTTGTAATCAAAGGGATCTGCATCAGCCTGGTCGGTGAAGGATTGCTGCTGAATTGTGGTACCGGATTGCTTTTTTCCGTTTGAGCGTATAATCCGGAAGGAATGATTTTTGGGGCTATTCTCCTTAAAGACCTCCAAAACCTGTTGATGCAGTTGCTCAAATGTGGAATTTTCCTCGATCCAGATCATGCGTGTATTCAGTCCCGTAGAAAAATTTTTTTCTATCATCATTTCGTAAAACACATAAAAGCCCCCTTGGTAAGAACCGTCTTAGTTTGAGTGATGTTGTTTGTTCCCATCATACCCAATTAAGGATGCAGGAAGCAACCCGATTTTGCAATAGGGTATTCAAAAAAATGGCGTTGGCCTGTAGAAAGGCTTTGCTATCAACATGCACCAAAGTCAATTTTGTGACATGTTCACATAGTGGATTGGGCCTTAGATGCAGGTGTATGATAGGGACATCGAAGGTTGCAACCATTTCGGAGATCTATTTATTTTTGATCGCTGTGCTTGTGATTTGTGGGATATTTTCTGAAAGAGAGGCTGATGAGGATGTACGAGGATAATATTTTTGAGAGCCATGAGGAGACGGCACGAATTGTTTTTGGAGTGGACTGGGAAGAGGTATTGGATGGATTGCGTGATGACGGAACGCCGGAGGAGCGATTGAGCGATTTGGCTGCTCAGGATGGACGCTTTCCGTTTCTCGAACTGCATTTTCAGGAGCTGAGGTGTCTGAATCTGATGGATGAACAGCAATACGTCAGCGGAAATGAATCTGCAGCATTCTATAAAAGCATGGCGAATACATACGGCACCAGAGTGATTGATGGAACCGAATATGCCCTCATGGACAATTTCGCGTATCATTATTTTCATGAAATGCTGACGGTTGAGGCGGTGGACCGCCAAGGCAGGCAGTTCGTCATGATCTACGGCATGCCCGATAACTGGGAGGAAATTGAGCGTCAGGTAGAGGAAAAGGTCTGGGATCCCAGTGAGGAGGATGAAGTGGCGGCAGCTGATGGAACCGAGATGTGGGAGCACCCGGATATGGTTATCAGCATGATTGATTTCCGCAATGAAATCATCAACCGGGCAGCGCTTGAGTTCCGTAAAAATGGCGTCCCGTTGGAACTGCATTTCCTCTCCAAACGGATGTTTATTGACGATATGCTTGCTTCGAGGGCGGTCACGCATCAGATGCCTGGCATAATCGCGTCCTTTGAAAAGGTCTCCGCAAACTTCAGCGACGTCGACCATTTGGCGTTTTCGTTGGACGAGAAAAGGATCCGTATCTTTTATGCCGACATGGATGAAACGATCGACCATATGCTTACGGCTTGCGGGAGGATAGCGCACGGATCGGCAAAACAGATCGGAATTGGTGAAGTTTGTTATGACACGTTTCTGGATCGGGTCGAACGTGCGTTGTTCGAACTGATCTTCCTCGTCAACAAACCGACGGATGAACTGGCTTTCGTGAGTGGTGTCGCGATGCAACGATTGGATGCGATTCGGGCAGGCGAACTGGAGTTGGAGGAACTGAATTTGGACGAGGTAAACCGCTTGATACTCAGTTTTCCGGAATTGCTGAATTTGGATTGGCTGTTCGTTTAAGAAAGTGAGGTTGTTAACGCTCGATCAATCCCTGTAGAGCTTTATCGTATTCAGCCATGGATTCAAACACACATGCTAAAAAGATTTTCGAATCATTCGACGGTTGCTTTGATTGTGCGGAAAGCAATTTAGTTCGTGATTTTGATGAGAGCCGAGTGATTCTGGCGGATGCTCTTTTGGCTGAGAACCGATTTATCTTTTTCATACTGTTCATGCCTTTCAAAGAAGTGGATTTTAGTTATTCATAGCTTATCAGAAAACCTTAGCAATTGTATCACTATTTCCCCTCCCCATCTGAAAAACGCTTGTAAATTTGCCGTTATAATGGTACATTCTCATTATAATCTAATGTACGGAAGAAAGAAGGGAATTCCCATGAACTACGTTTTTATCTCTCCCCATTTTCCAAGCAATTTCAAGAATTTTGCAGTCGGTCTGAAGCGTGCGGGCGTGCATGTTTTCGGCATCGCCAGCGAGCCGTATGAGTTGTTGGATGCTGGCTTGCGCGAGAGCCTGACAGAGTATTTCCGCGTCAATGACATGGAAAATTACGACGAAATGTTGCGTGCGGTGGCTTACTTGACTTACAAGCATGGCAAGATGGATCGGATCGAATCGCACAACGAATACTGGCTGGCCCAGGATGCCCGTCTGCGTACCGATTTCAACGTCTTCGGCTTCAAAAACGAAGATATGGCCTTCGTAAAACTGAAATCCGCCATGAAAGAAAAATTCAACGAAATCGGCATCCGGGTGGCGCGCGGGCGTGTCATCGGCGATTATCACGATGCCCTTGGATTGTGCCACGAATACGGCTTTCCGGTCTGCATCAAACCGGACTCAGGCGTCGGTGCGGCGGATACGCACAAAATCCGTTCCGAAGAGGAGCTCGGACATTTTTTCCATGTGAAGAACCCTTATGAATCCTACATCCTGGAGGAATTTATCGACGGGAAGATCGTCACTTATGACGGTCTGACCGATGCCGCGGGGAATATCCTTTTTGATGCCACGTTGGTGTATGAAAAAGCAGTGTTGGAAATTGTGGAAAAGAATGCGGATATGTTCTACTATGTGGATCGCAATATGCCGGATGATCTGCGTGAAGTCGGCACCAAGCTCGTCCAGGCTTTTAATGTCCGCGAGCGCTTCTTCCATTTTGAGTTTTTCCGTTTACCTGACGGCAGTCTCGTTGCCTTGGAAGCCAATCTGCGTCCGCCGGGTGGGCATACGATGGACATGTGGAACTGGGCGAATGATGTCGATTTGTATGCCGCTTATGGCGAATTGGTTGCGACCGGCCATTTCAACGCGCAGATGCATGCGCCTTATTACTGTTGCTACGTCAGCCGCAAGGGCGTCCATCCTTACCGCTTCACGCATGAGGAAGTGATGGCCCGTTACGGCGGGAATGTCGTCCTGTTCGAGGAAATGCCGGGGATTTTTGCGGCCATCATGGGCGATTTCGGCTACGTCATCCGTGCGGCAGAATATCAAGAACTGATGGACATCATCCATATGATTTCCGTGACCGAATAGACTGGGGGAAAAAAGATGCACGTAGAATATTCATCACAATGGAGCGGCCACCTGAACCGCGAAATGCGTTTCAACCGCTATGGACATGCCGGGAAACCGATCATCGTCTTCCCTTCATCCGGCGGCAGCCACAACGAATACGCGGACTTCGGCATGATTGAAGCCTGCCAATGGTTCATCGATCAAGGTTTGGTGCAGTTTTACACACCGGACAGCGTCGACAACGAATCCTGGCTGTGCGAATGGAAAAGCCCGTACGACCGCGCCAACATGCACGAACGTTATGACCGTTATATCATCGACGAACTTATTCCGCACATCAAGTATCAGACCGGTTATCAAGGATCGATGATTGCGACCGGCTGCAGCATGGGCGGCTACCACAGCCTGAACTTCTACCTGCGCCATCCGGATGCTTTCGATACAGTCATTGCCTTGAGCGGCCTTTATGATGTCCGTTATTTCTTCGGTGATTACCACGACCGTAACGTCTACGAGAATTCGCCGATCGATTATCTGTGGAATCTGAACGACGGCTGGTTCCTCGACAAATACCGTTCCGGCAACATCATCGTCGCCACCGGCCAAGGCAACTGGGAAGAAGTCAGCATCAAAGACACCCGCAAAATCGAAGAAGCGCTGCGCTTCAAGAACATCCCCGCCTGGATCGACTTCTGGGGCGAAAATGTCCACCACGACTGGGAATGGTGGCGCGTCCAGATGCCATACTTCTTGGGTAAATTGAATGAGCAAGGCAAATTGAATTGAGAAGAAACTATCGTCCTTCCGGCATTTTGCCGGGAGGGCTTTTTGTTGCGTGATGATGGATGTTAGGGGCCGAGGTCGGAGCCGGCCGCCTTTTTTGCGCGTAAACATGAATAACTGGCCGTAACCCATGCTTTTGGTCCGATGGCGGCTCGAAAAGATGGATACTTTTCCGTTATTCATCTTATTCCGTGCCCCCAGTGCCCAAAAAGATGGATACTTGGACTTTATTCATGTTTTATAGATACATAAGCAACCCAACCCAATCAACCTACTGAACGTTTTTCCCTATCAATAGTGATCGATATTTTGAATTATCGCAAAATTTATATAAATGCTATGATAAACAAACGTAAATGTAAATATAAATAATTAATTGGATATAATATAATGCGAATAAGTACCCGGGAGGAACGATATGAGAAGAGAAAAATGGTTGTTTTCAACAATGTTAGCTATAAGTTTGGTGCTTGCGGGTTGCTCGACTGGAGGGGCAGAAAGTTCAGACAGCGCGGCTGCAAGTAGTTCCGCTGCGAAAGCGGAAGTAGAGCAGGTCATCACCGTGACGAACAGCGGTGAATTGGGAACTTTGGATAACGCCTTGGCTCCTGATATATCGAGTATGGTCGTCATCGGGAACGCTATTGAAGGCTTGTATCGTATCGGTGCTGATGGCGCATTGGAACTTGGGATTGCTTCCGAGGAACCAAGCGTCAGCGAGGACGGTCTGGAATATACGTTTAAGATCAAGGAGGATGCGAACTGGTCCAACGGAGATCCGGTTACGGCGGAGGATTTTGTTTATACCTATCAAAAAATTGTGGATGCGAATACCGGCTCTCCAAATGTAAACAAGTTTTATGTCTTGAAGAATGCCCAAGCGATCAATGGCGGTACAGTGGATAAAACGGAATTAGGTGTGGAAGCCATCGATGAAAAAACAGTTAAATTCACTTTGGCGTATCCGACCACTTATTTCAAGGAACTCTTAGGGATGGTAGCTTACCTTCCTCAGAACCATATCTTGGCCACCGAATTGGGCAGCGCGTACGGAACGAACAGTGAGAATACCGTGTACAACGGGCCTTTCATCGTGGAAGGCTGGGAAGGTACAGACCTGAACTGGTCATTTGTTCCGAATGAAGAATATTGGGATGTGGAAAATGTGCAACTTGACCAGATCAATTGGGAAGTCACGAAGGATGTAGCGACGAACGTCAATCTTTTTGAATCAGGCGATGTCCAATTTACCCAAATCGGTAACCCGCATATCGAGCAATATGAAGGCTCCGACGCTTTGGTTACTGAACCTAAAGCTTTGGTCGGCTACTTGTGGTTCAATCAAGACCGAACAAGTACGGGAAATGTTCATTTGAGAAAAGCCTTGTCGCAGTCTTTCGACAAGGATGCCTATGTTGAAACGGTCCTGAATGATGGATCTGTGCCTTTAAACGGCCATGTTCCTTCAAGCTATGCCTATAATCCGGAAACGAAAGAAGATTTCCGTGCAGAAAACGGTGACTTGAGTGTGACTGATATTGAGGCTGCCCAAGCAGAATGGGAACTTGCCAAAACTGAACTGGGCATCGAAACGTTGGAAATCGAGCTGTTGACATCCGACGCTGATACATCCAAAACGACTTCTGAATTCCTGCAGGCTGAGTGGCAAAAAAATCTGCCTGGATTGACCGTCACCATCCGGAATGTTCCGCTGAAGAGTCGTCTGGAAGCTACCGCCAACGGGGAATACGACATTGCCTACGGTACCTCAACTCCTAGCTATGCGGATCCGATTGCCTTCTTGGACATGTACGAATCGACGAATGCTATGAACAGCTCCAATTACGCCAATGAGGAATACGATACGTTGCTTGCCGACACAAGAGGTGCATACGCAAACGATCCGGAAAAACGTTGGGAAGCTTTGCTGGCAGCCGAGAAATTATTGCTGACCGAAGATGCTGCGGCGGCGCCGATTTACCAGGGAGCTAACGCAAACTTGGTTGATCCTTCTTTGAAGGATGTCCAAATACAACCCGTCGGTATTCCTATGTACTTCCGCACGGCCTATGTTGCAGAAAAATAAGTTAATATAAATGCGAAACTCCCGCCCTTTCAAGTAATTACGCTTGAAAGGGCGGGAGTTATTTGCTGTAAAATGAGTTATTTAACGATCCCAAATCCACCGGCCCAAGTGATTGCTTCTTTGACGGCCAATGTCATTTGCAGGAAGCCGAATGCTTCCAGTTCGCGGGCGCGTTTCAAACTGCCGGCGTCAACAACGGTTAACGGGCTGTCTTTCAGCGCAGTGATTAATTGCTCTTTCGCGTCTGCGAAATCAGAAGCCAGCAACACGACTGTAGGGATTTCACCGCCGACTTTCGCTGAATCCAAGGTTCCGGCGAAATTTGTGTTGAAGCCTTTGACAACTTTGCTGTTCGGAAGTTTCTTTTGGATTTCTGAAGCAGCAGATCCATCCGCCGGCACAACTAATTCATCCCACGTTTCAAAATTTAACGGATTGGTGATATCAACGACAATTTTTCCGTTTAGTTGCTCTTTGTAGCGATCGATCACGTCATCGACTGCAGGATATGGGACTGCCAATACAACGACTTCATTCAGCGTTGCATCCGTTTCATGCCCGACATAATTCACTGTATTTCCTGCAGCTTCGAAATTCTTTGCGATTGCTGCTGCCATATTGCCTTTTCCGAAAATTGTTACGTTCATTTTGGTTCCTCCTGAGAAATTTATTTGGTATGGAATGAGCCATTCGTTCCATGCATTTATTATAGACATCCTAACTATCAAACTGTAAGTAGGCACTTTTTCATCAGTAGGTTACAAAAAGGTGCGTACTAGGCAGCCGGGATGTTGTCCTATAAGATGGGGATAATTAAATTTGATTGGGGATGTAAGCATGTTTGAACATATTTCGTGGATTTTTGAGTTAACGTTAAATACAAAAGAATTATCCGGTTTGAAAGAATTGATGAATGAAATGGTGAACGCAACAAAGGCAAATGAGCCAGGCACTTTGGCTTATGAATGGACTATTTCGGAAGATGGAGAAATTTGCCATATTTACGAATGCTACGAAAGTGATGAAGCAACTTTAGCGCATCTTGCGACATTCAAAGAAAAATATGCTGCACGTTTGCTGGCTTTCGGCGATGCAACCAGTTTTGTCGTTTATGGTGCACCAAATGCAGACGTAATCGAAGCTTTGGACGGTTTTGGGGCTAAATACATGGCGCCAATCGGTGGGTTCAGACGTTAATACAAAAGGAGCGGACTATCAATCATGAAAAGTATTGAAGAATTATTAGGCTATCAAGGTAAGACGGTCGTAATTACCGGCGCGGCTTCAGGCATGGCAAAAGCTGCTGCAGAGTTATTATTGAGCTTAGGGGCAAAAGTCTATGCTGTCGATCGCAATGAGACGGACTTGCCCGTATTTCAATTCATTCCGGCTGATTTAAGCCAAAAAGCGACAATCGATGAGGTTGTGGCACAATTGCCCGAGAAAATCGATGCCTTGTTCATGTGTCATGGTGTGGGCATCGGCAAAGGTAAAGAGAAATTCATCCAGATGGTCAATTTTGTTGGTCAACGCTACATGGTTGAGGAACTGTTGCCGAGAATCACTGATGGCGGTTCAGTTACTTTCATTTCGTCCACTGGTGGCTATGGTTGGGAGCATAACATGCAGAATGTTGGTGAAGTATTGGCATGCCCGACATTCGAAGCGACTGAAAAATGGGTGGATGCGCACGTGGATCTGTTCACGGATGGGCAGACTCCGGATCCTTATCAGTTCTCTAAGCAATGCGTCACTGCATATGTGAAAGAAAAAACGCGTGCACCGGAGTTCATCGGACGTAAAATCCGCATCAACGCAATCGGGCCAAGCTTCACGGAGACGGCTTTGATCAAAGAGTTCAACCTGGCTGCCAGCAGTGATGGCACGGAAGCCGGTGGCGCACAAGTGCTGCACGATCTTTACCTGAAGAGCTGGAACGGCCGAGCAGGTCGACCGGAAGAAATGGGTTATCCGTTGGTATTCATCGGCAGCGACCTGTGCAGTTACCTGAGCGGTCAAGTTCTGTATATTGATTTTGGTTTGACCGGTGAGCTGGATTACCAGGCTGCCGCGGCAAAATAATTTAATAGGTAATAGGAGGAGCCGTCTCATTACGAGGCGGCCCTTTTTGCGCATAGACATGAATAACTAGCGGTTATCCATGTTTTACCCCACGCATAACTAACCCGATGTTCGCTTCTCCCTGTCAATCCTGTTCGGAATCGTGTGCTTTTCAGGCTGTGGCTGCGGTGGTAGACTTTGTCTATCAAATAAAAGCCATACAGAAAAAAGCAAAGAAGAGGAAAGTACTTGTTGGAAGTCCTTCAGAGAGCTCTTGGTCGGTGGAAAAGAGCGGACGGCAGCACAGGAAAAATGGCCTCGGAGTTGATGCGCTGACAGGGAGTCCCTGCAGGCGCATCCGGACGCCCTCGTTAGACAGGCAACGGTATCGAGCGCAGCAAATGGCTCCGTACCGGTTGAGGCGGCAAGCGCAAGCTTTTCGCGAAAAAAGGTGGAACCACGATGTCACAGTCGTCCTTTCTGGAATCAATCCAGGAAGGGCGGCTTTTTATTTACATTTGGCTAGCTTCAGGGCTAAGCGAACTATTCAGCTTTTCTAAATTCGAGGAGGAATACATATGACAGACAACAACAGAAGAAAATTGATTTTTGACACTTTCGACAACAAGGAAACGGAGCGTGTGCCGGTTGGCTTTTGGTTTCACTTTGCTTTCGGTGATGCTCAATTCCGTGGTTTGGAGGACAGATCGATTTTGGATCGAGTGATCGATGGGCACAAGGAATTCTATGACGCCTTCAAACCCGATTTCGTGAAAATCATGAGCGATGGCTTTTTCGGGCATCCGAGCCTGTTGGAACAAACGATCGAGCATGCCGATGACTTATACAACGTCCAGGCAGTCGGGCCGGAGCACCCTTGGATCACGGAGCAGGTCAAGACGGTCAAACAAATCAAGGAATCCTTCAACGGCGAGGTCGCAACTTTCTACAATATCTTTTCTCCGGCGAACTATATCCGGATTGCCTTCGAAGCGTGGGACAAGGATCCCGAAAAATTCACCCGCTTCTTCGAAACCGAGCCGGAAGCCCTCGCGTATGCGGCAAATGAAATCGCCAAGGACATCGCAGTCTTGACCCAGAAAGTCATCGAAGAGGCGGGCACGGACGGCATCTATCTGAGCGTGCAGAACGTCCAAAGCAGTACTGCCACCAAAGAAGCGTATCAAAATTACATCGCGCCGAGTGAATTGACGGTATTGGCGGAGGCGAACAAAGTCAGCGATTACAACATCCTGCATATCTGCGGCTATGAGCATCATCAAAACGACTTGTCGTACTACCGGGATTATGAAGCGAAAGCCTACAACTGGGCGGTCCATACCGAAAAAATCAGCCTGAAGGAAGGCAAGGATTTCTTCGGGAACAAAGCGGTGATCGGCGGCTTCGACAATAATGCAGGCACCTTGTTGGACTCGGGTGACAAGGCGGACATCGCCCAATTCACAGCCGATATCATCCACGAAATCGGCGATACAGGCGTCATCATCGGAGCGGACTGCACCGTCGATCCGCAGATCGGACTGGATCGTTTGGAATTGGTAAGGCAAACAGCGGCGGGTGTCTCGGGCAAAAACAACACACAAACGACAGCGCTGCAAAAATAAAACGGGACGGCAGGAGCGGTGTTCGCCAAAGCCGGTCAACCCTGATAGACAATCGATATTATTTTTAAAACAAGCACCGTGTTAGAATCAGACACATACTTTAAAACGATAGCCACTCGGATAAGCCGGAGTTCAGGAAGGAGGGGTCCCATGGTCGGGATCGTCATCATCGGCTGTGGGGATGTTTCGAAACAGAGGCATGCCCCTCTAAGCCATAAAAACGAAAAAGTCGATCTGGTCGGTTTCTATAACCGTACGATCGCCAAAGCAGAAGCTTTCCAAAAGAAGTACGGCGGGAAAGTCTATCGGAGCCTTGAGGAAATCTGGGAAGATGGAAAAGTCGATGCCGTCATCGTCGCGACGAACGAACAATCACACAGCCCCATCACCATCGCTGCACTGGAAGCCGGCAAGCATGTGCTATGTGAAAAGCCGATGGCGGATTCGGTGGCAGAGGCCGAACGAATGCAGCAGGTGGCTGAGCGGACGGGCAAAAAACTGATGATCATCCATAATCAACGGTTGTATCCCGCGCATCAGCTGCTGAAAAAGTTGCTGACAGAGGGAACACTCGGGAAGATCCATGCCTACCGGACGACATTGGCCAACCAAGGGCAGGAAAATGACGGTTGGGGTACAGCGGTCCCTGATTTCTACGATCGGATCGGCCATACGAACGGCGCTCTGGCGCAGGTGGGGGTCCACCGCATCGATTTGTTGAACTACTTGTTCAGCGAAGATCCTGTCACTGCAGTGTTGGCCCAGACCGCGACGCAAGGAAAGCAGCTGGCGGATGGAAGCCCGGTTCCTTATGAGGATTACGCGGTCTTGCAACTCCAACATCGCTCGGGCATTCAAGGGACCTTGCTGACCCACTGGTTCGATTATTCGAACGAAAGGCAGACCGTCATCTACGGCGAAAAGGCTACTGCCGTCACTTATGCGGACGGACATCCGGTGGCGATCTACCGGAAAAACGGGGAAAGGACCTACTTGGATGATCCGTCACAGGACAGCTTATACGCGGAACCATTGACACCAATCGTCGATAAGTTTGTTGAAAGCATCGAACAGGATGCAATACCTTTCGTGACAGCGGAACAAGGGATAACGGCATTGCGCATTCTTGCCACCGCATACCGATCGCAAGCAACGCAGACATGGACACCCATCGAACAGGAGGATACACAAAATGACAGAAACATTTAATGGAAGAAAAAGAATAGAAGCAGCACTCAAGAAGCAACCTTTGGACAGACCGGCCATTTCCGGTTGGCGCCACATGCCGTTGGTCGACAGGGATGTCGAAGCGTTCGCCGCAGCGACGATCGCCTTTACCGATGAGAATGATTGGGACCTGATCAAGCTGATGTCGCAGGGACAATTCTTTGCGGAGGCCTATGGAACTCCGATCACCTTCTCGACGGATGCGAAGGAATGGGCAGGCAAGATCCTGGAATATCCGATCCGGAGCTCGGAAGATCTGACCCATTTGGTGCCGCTCAAGGCGGATAATCCGGTGATCCAGCGCGAAGCCGCTTTTGCCAAGAAAATCGTGGAACACTACAACGGCGAAAAAGTGGTCGTCGGCACCGTCTTCTCGCCTTTGTCATGGGTGAAGCAATTTGCGCCTGGGAATGATTCGATCGCGCACATCGTCGACGGACCGGAAGAAAGTCCAATCGCAGCTTTTCTCGAGCATCACCGGGAGGAATTGAAGGCGGCGCTCGATGTGCTGCATGCCTCCAACAAAGTGTTCGTGGACGAATTGATCGTTGCCGGTGTGGACGGCTTCTTCATCGCCGAACAGTACAGCCAGCGCGGCGACATATCCGAAGCCGACTATGCCGCTTTCGCCAAACCTTATACGGATGACCTTTTGGCTTACATCAAGGACCGTACCTGGTTCAATATCCTGCATGCGCATGGACATGTCGATCTGGCTGTGGAACGCTTTATCGATTACGATGTGCAGGCCATCAATTGGGAAGACGGCAGCGATCACGCGGAGGATCCAACCCGCTTGAGTTTCCGCAAACTACGCGCCCTGACGGATAAAGTGCTGGTCGGCGGTATCTCCCCCAAAACTGATCTGACCTTCTCGAATCAGGCGCAGGAAGTCGAAGACTTGTTGGTCGATCGCTTGGCGGACGTCGTTGCCGAAACCGGCGACACGGGCATCGTATTTGCGCCGGGCTGCGCGATTTCCTTGGAAGCCAATCCGGATTTTTACCAACGCATCAACGCAGCCGCCCAAAAAGTGCAGGCGACAATCCTAAAAACAGCAAGCCATTAACGAACCGAAACATACAGAACCTACAGGAGGAGTAAATATATGAAGCGAAAAAGATTAGTGACGACAGTGAGTTTATTGGGGGCGGCATTTTTAGCTGGATGCGGCCAGACCGGAGCGGAAACGACAAGTGAAGCAACGAGCGGTTCTGCAGCCGAGGCGGTGGAAGTGACTACGGTGCAGGTAGCCCACACGCAAAGTTCCGCGCCGATGAATTATGTGGATGAGAACGGCGAATCGACCGGCTATGAAGTCAGCGTTTTGAAGGCTATCGACGAGTTGTTGCCGCAGTATGAATTCGAGTATGTGCCGACTTCCGATGAGGATCTGTTGATTGGGATCGAATCCGGCAAGTACGATGTCGGCACGAAAGGCGCTTGGTACACCGAGGAGCGCGCCCAGAAATTCATTTTCCCTGAAAATTACATCGGCGCCAGCAGCATCGGTGTGCTGATTCGTTCGGAAGATGCAGCTGAAATCACAGATTTAGAAACGTTCGCGGCTGCCGGTAAAAGTTTGGTTCCGATCTCGCCGAACAACGCCCAGTACAATGTAATCCAAGAATTCAATGAAGAACACCCGGATACGCCGATCGAGTTGACTGCGGCAGACGTATTCGAAATTGCGGACGCCTACACATGGTTGTTGGAAGGCCGCTATGACGGCTACTTCGCCGTCAAGACCGCTTATGAAGTGAACGTACTGGCGGAAGGTGCACCTTACAGCCAGTACAAGGATGATTTCTCCTACTTCGTCTACGAAGCGCTGCCGACTTGGCCGTTGTTCAACAAAGATCAACAAGAGCTGGCTGACGCATACGACGAAGCCTTCCTGCAATTGGAAGAGGACGGCACAATCGATGATCTGATGATCGAGTTCCTAGGCGAAAACACCTTCCAATATGTGAAAGAATAAGATATGCGCTGCCGTTGGGGAATTGTGTGCCGGTGAAAGTATCGGATCCAGTTGCCGATCCGGAAACTTGTCGAATAGAAGCGGTGCATCCGACAAGTTGGGCTCGATTCTAGCCGGATTTGCTGGATGCTGAGAAACATCCGACAAATCGCCCGCGACCGCAAGATAAATCCTCGAATAACTGACAGATATCCGACAAATCGGGTTCCCCGGCGCTGCCGGAGAACGGAACACAACAGACGAAGCTACAAAGGGAGGTAAGAAAATGAATCGTCCATTCGACATCACTTATATTTGGAAGGCTGTGCCGGACATTCTGTCCGGTCTCGGCGTGACGCTGCAATTTTTGATCGGTACAATCGTGATCGGAGGCATCCTGGGATTTTTGGCGACCTGGGCAAGACTCAGCGGCCCGAGATGGCTGCGCGCAATCGTCCATGGCTACATCTGGATCATCCGCTGCACGCCTTCGATCGTCATGATGTTCTTGGTCTTTTACGGCCTGCCGGAATTGCTGTTGGGCGTCTTCGGCATCGACATCAACAGCTGGAACCGCCTCTACTTTGTCATCATCGCGCTGTCGCTTCTGTTCTCGGCGCCATGTTCGGAAATCATGCGTTCGGCTTACTCGGCAGTCGCCAAAGTACAGCGTGAGGCTGCCCTCAGTATCGGCCTCACCGAAGCACAAGCGTTCAGAAGGATCGTTTTGCCCCAAGCGCTTGTGAGCGCGTTGCCGAACCTCGGGAACTCGTTCATCCTGCTGATGAAGGAGGGAGCTTTGGCCTATACGATCGGTATCGTCGACATCATGGGCAAAGGCCAGCTGATCATCGCGCGCAATCTCGGCGGGTATTCGATCGAGACCTACATCGCCTTGGCAGGCATCTATTGGCTATTGACGCTGGCGATCGAAAAAGCATTCAAACTGGCGGAAGACAAACTATCGGCAGGAAAACAACCGCTGCGCGCGGCCTAAGAGAAAGGAGCAAGACGCATGACCATTGATTTAGCCTATGTGCAGGAAATTCTGATCCTCGTGTTGAAAGGCATCCCGACAACGCTGCGCTTGACCTTTATCCCCTTGTTGCTCGCGTTGCCGTTCGCTTTCCTGATTGCAGTGGCAAGACAACGCAATATCAAAGTACTGGCCCGCATTTCCCAAGTTTACGTGTCCTTCATCAGAGGAACCCCCTTGATCGTCCAGATTCTGGTGATGTACAGCATCTTCCCTAGTCTGCTGAATGTGTTCGTGAAAAGCCAGGGAATCGATTACGACGTCTTCGGCATCAATCCGATCTATTACGCTTACATCGTCTTTACACTGAATACGATCGCGATCCTGTCTGAAGTCTTCCGTTCAGCACTCGAAACGGTCGACAAGCGCCAACTGGAGGCGGCCCTTTCGATCGGTCTGCTGCCAGTTCAGGCCTACCGACGGATCGTGATTCCACAAGCATTGGTGGCGGCAACGCCGAACTTGTGCAACAGCACCGTCAATCTGCTGAAATCGACCTCGCTGGCCTTTCTGATGTCGGTCCAGGATATCACGGCCATCGCCAAGACGGAAGCGGCATTCGGCTACAATTATCTGGAGTCGTACCTTGTGATTTTCATTGTGTACATTGTGCTCTGTTCACTCGTTCAGGTGTTTTTCCAATTGTTGGAGCAGCGCTTGTCCCGCTACAAACGCGGGCGTAACATTGCCGTAAAATCAGAAAACCAACCGGAGTATTTTTTAGATGCGCGAAAGGAGCGATACCATGCTGGAATTGAGGAATATTCATAAGAAATTCGGTGAACTGGAAGTCTTGAAAGGTGTGGATATCGCCGTTGAAAAGGGCGATATCGTCGTGATCCTGGGCCCAAGCGGTTCGGGCAAGACGACCTTGCTGCGCTGCATCAACTTCCTTGAGCGCGCCGACGAGGGTTCGCTGCATTTCGATGAGATCCAGACCGAATTTTCGAAAGCAAGCAAGAAGGACATCAATGCGGTGCGGAAAAAATCTGCATTCGTTTTCCAGAATTACGGCCTGTTCGACAACAAGACGGTATTGGATAACGTCACTGAAGGCCTGATCGTCGGACGCAAAGTTCCCAAAAAAGAAGCCATCGAAGCGGCCATCCGCGCCTTGGAAAAGGTCGGGCTGAGCGACCGCTTGGCCTACTATCCTTCGCAACTATCCGGAGGCCAACAGCAACGGGTGGGCATCGCCCGCGCCCTCGCGGTCAACCCGGACGTCATCCTGTTCGACGAGCCCACTTCGGCTTTGGATCCGGAACTTGTGGGCGAA
>NZ_JBSQPW010000039.1:0-30478 GCF_055118575.1 Trichococcus sp.
GCACGCCGCCAGCGTTCGTCCTGAGCCAGGATCAAACTCTCATGTAATGTGGGCTCTTGTACAGAAACCCTCATGAAAAGCTGAAAAGCTCTTAATTTCGGGTATTCGGATTTAATAGTGGAAAAGGGCTTATAGTTCGCCCTTCTCCAATTTCTCAATTAAGGTGGAAATGTCGACACCAAGAAGCTCGCCACGCTCACGTTCACGAACAACGCCAACGGGGAACATTTTCTCGAACATCGGATAGTTGTAGTCTCGAAGTTCGTAGTCATCCAAACGTTTCTGATACTTGGGTTTACGTTCCTTTTGAAGTCCTTCTGTAAAGAGTATTTTGGCTCGTAAAGCTTCGAAGGAGTAGCCCCTTCCTAAACGGTTTGTGACACGTATAAGGCTGTTCAGAGACTCCGTATAGGCGTTTGTAATGCGATGGTCGAAGTAGTTGAATATCTCTTCTTCCCAATTCGCCATAGCCTTTGTAAGAGGCTCAAAAGCGGATTGCAGTTCCTTTGGTATCTTGGCTTTCCAATCGTGGTATCTGAGGTACGCTTTCTGTCTGCTGTCGGTATCCCAAATATCGAAAAATGATTCCTTCAAGTCATAAGCAATACCGAGAGAGGGGTGATTCTTCGTCCATAGGTCAAGCGTTATCTTATCCATTTCCGTAAGCTCTTTATGGCGTTTCAAGAGGATAAAGCGGTCGTGCATAAGCCCGCGCCGTTCCTTCGGTGATAAGCCTTCTCTAAGCTGTTTGCGGATGGATTCTAAGGCTTGATTCGCCATACGGACAACGTGAAACTTATCGACGATGATAGTCGCCTTGGGCAGTACAGCTTTCACAGCGTCCTTATACGGTCGCCACATATCCATTGTGACGTATTGTATTCGTCCTCTGTTTGGAAGGCGTGAGAGGTAGCTTACAACCGTTTCCTTATTGCGATTGGGTAGAACGTCTAACAAGGTACGTTCCTCGATGTTGGTTAAAACGCATCTTGGCTTGATAATGTGAATTTCGTCTATTCCAAGCCAATTAGGTGTTTCAAATCGAAGCGTCTCTTCCAGGCGATTGATGTAATCACGAAAGATGTTCCGTATCGTCTTTTCGTTCAGCCCGACATCTTCTGAAATACTGACAAACGTGCGTTTAAGACTTTGCTTCTCGACGTAAGACAATAACCGTTTGGTGCAGTTTCGCTTCTCGTCTATGGTGTGTTCTAATCGTTCCCAAAAAGTTTGATTACATTCACGGCATTTATATCGCTGACGCTTTACAAGAAGCCCTACACGTTTTCCATGAATAGGCAGATCCATACAAAGATGGTCTCTGTTATCATGCTTATACAGATTTGCCACGCATCCACAATGTGGACAAAAAGAAGGTGGAGAGGCTGTCTCCACCTGGATCAGAAAGTCATGTTCATTTTCAGCAAATTGTTTGATATTGAAGTGGGGGAGGTTTAGAATCTCCATTGTGTCACCTTCTACATCTAGTAAGTTAGCTCTTTAAATACTAATCGTTTCTCGTATAACAGATTTTAAACTAATTGAATAATCGTTCTATTCATCTAGGAAACAACCGTTTGATTGAGGGCTTTACTTTTTGATAACGGTAAATCTTGCGTATAAGGCATATCGTAGGCAAGAGCTGTTTCAGCTTTCGCCAATTCTTTCCCCAGATATGCTGCGTGATCCAAACGAGAAAGCAAACCGCGCTTGATTGCTGTATTTGCAATATCACTGGCTAGTTTTCCTTCAATAACTTCATTCAGAGTCCCATCCAGGATGTAATGTTCACACCTAATTGATTTCTTATTTCGATCAAGAATAACTAGGAAAAATCCCTCTGGGTCATGAACCCACTCATCATTTTTAAGACGTTCTGCTTTCACTATTTTGGGTTCTTGAATTATCGGAAGAAGCATTACTGGGTCCCCATTTGGCTTGCCCTCATAAGCACGAACTACCTGATGCAATCGTTCGACATCTCGTGTTCCAATTTCATCAACGATTTTCACTCGTTGGCGAAAAATTTCGATCTCTTTCAAGGTAATATTCTTGAGCACCGGGCGAGGTCCAACTGCGCCTATAATCCGATACTTATCGTCTATCCCATTTTCTTTTAATGACAAAATGGCTTGCCCTGCTTGATGACCACGAGAGTCGCGCCCACATAGTATTAAGTGTGAAATATTGGGATTCGCGGTAACATTTCGAATCAAGCGTTCTATTCCTAGATTTTCTGTCGATAAGGTACCAACAATAGATATATGATTTAGTAATCCGGAACCTTGTATTTCGGACGGGAGATCTGTATCGGCTAAAGTACATATTGCAACAAAAGATGTATCATTTCCGACTAGATAATTTCCTTCTGCTATTGGCCATTTTTGTTCCTGCTGGGTCGAGGGGGAGGCCACATTGCTATCGTTGGGATCCACTGTTCCACAAACGGATTGTTTCTGAACTTCGGTTTTAAGTTCACAGCTGCAATTTGAGGGGTGCGTATTCTTCGATTTATTTTCATCACAACCACATGCTGTATTATTTACTTGTGGTTCACCTTCGCACGAATCGTCATCACACCCACACGCAGTACTGTTTACTTGGGGTTGACTTCCGCATGCATTGTCATTACAGCCACATGCAGCTCCATTGATTTCAATTTCATTCGATCCATTAATCAATGAACTAAAATGATTGTACGGCTTAATTGGGAAACAAACTTCACACCCAAGACAGTTATGTCTAACTTTGTTCCCTTCGTCAACCCACTGTTTTAAATCCAGTTGAACTTCTTTTGCAATCGGTTTATCTATATCTTCTAGATCTTGCTCAACGGCTGTCATCACGTCAAGTACACATTCACATCCTACACATTTAGGGATCTTTCGTATTGTGTCTAATTGTTTATGAATGCTTTTAATGCCTTCTGTTATGCCCATCATCAACTCTCCTTGTATGCTAATCAATTATTTTTGATTAGAATGCCAATCCATAGGTAAATCCTCACCAATGATAAAAAATTTCATCACTCGTTACCTATGGCATTGGCTTTATTCATCTGATACTTCCGGAGAACCATCGCATTTGCAATAACAACCAAGGCGCTTCCTTCGTTAAGAAGCAAACCTGTAGTCAGGCTCATCACTCCGGTCAAGGCTGTAACAATAAGGAGGGCTACAAGAGCTAATGAAAACCCGATATTTTGATGTATTTTCGCAACGGTCTTACGGCTAAGTTTGATCAGATAAACCAGTTGATCCAAATTATCCTGCATCAATGCGATATCAGCCGTTTCCAAAGCAACGTCTGTCCCTTGGATTCCCATCGCGATCCCCACATCGGCCTGAGCCAGTGCAGGCGCATCGTTTACACCGTCACCCACCATCGCAACAAGACCGTACTTCTTTTGCAGTTCTTTAATCGCTGTAATTTTATCTTCCGGCAGTAATTCTGCCCGTACCTCATCCACGCCAAGTTCCCGGCCAATGGCTTCACCAGTAAGCCGGTTATCGCCCGTAAGCATGACGATTCGTTTTACACCGGTAGTTTTCAGACGTTGAATCGCTTGTTTTGCGTTTTCTTTCGGTCGATCCGCTATCGCGATTAATCCAAGTACAAGATCAGCAGTTCCCAAAAGCGTGACGGTCTTTCCTTGTCCTTGAAGTGTTTCAATTTGTTTTAATTGATCTTGATTCAGTTTTACATTCAATTCGCTGAACAACCGGGGACTGCCGATATAGTATGTGGTTCTATTTATGCTGCCTTTAGCTCCCCGTCCGGTTAATGTGTCGAACTCTTCAACACCTGGAAGATTTATGTTTCTTTTTGAAGCTTCTTGAAGAATTGCCTCAGCCAAAGGGTGTTCAGAAAGTTTTTCAAGCGCACCGGCAATTCCCAGCAGTTTTTCTTTTGATAAATCGGAGACAGATACAATATCCGTTACCGAAGGCTTTCCGACGGTTAATGTACCCGTTTTATCAAATGCGACCACTTGGATGTGACTGGCCGTTTCCATATAGCTGCCGCCTTTTACCATAACCCCGTTTCGCGCCGCATTTCCTACACCAGTTACGACAGCTATTGGAACTGAAAGCACTAGAGAACAGGAGCATGAAACAACCAATACGATTAACGCTCTATATAGCCACGTGTCAAACGGTTGGCCAAAGAAAAGGGTTGGTATAACAACCATTAAAACGGCGATCACGAACATGATCGGCGTGTAGACTTCACCAAAGCGTTCACTGAAACGTTGTGCTTTTCCTTTATCTCCTTGTGCATTTGCCACTAATTCAATGATTTTTGACAAGGTGGTATCCTGCGCCAATTTCGTCACTTCAATTTCCAAAGCACCGCGGCCATTCATTGTGGAAGCATATACTTCATCGCCTGATATTTTTGCAACCGGAACGGATTCTCCTGTGATTGTCGATTGATCCGCTGTAGACGTACCGCTTACAACAACCCCATCTACTGGTATTTTCTCCCCTGGTCGGATCAGAACCCGATCGCCAATCTCGACTTCATCGGCTAGTATGCGAACTTCGCGGCCTTCCCGTAAAACGGTTGCTTCCCGGGGTGCCAGTTCCACAAGCGCTCGGACGGAATCCCTGGCTTTATTTACTGCATAAGCTTCCAACACTTCACCTAAGGAGAAGATGACCACAAGACCTGCGGCTTCTTCCCACAATCCCAGATAGATGGTCCCGATAACTCCGACAATAAGCAGAGTATTTATGGAAAGTTTTCTCCTTCTCAAGTCCATCCATGCACTCTTGGCTGGGTAAATACCCCCAATAATAATTGCAACACCATACAATGCAACAGCCCATATTTCCGGTAAACCTAGGAAAAGTTCTGAGATTAATGTAAAGACTGTTGTGATCCCTGAAATAATCAGCAATACCGTTCTTGGTTGTTTCCACCATTTTGACTTACTCATGTTGAGCCCTCCCTTTATCATTGTCTAATTTCAAGTCAAATCACTATTCATCAATTTTTTTGATTAGGAATTTATGTTTAATCAACTTTCCCTTTCTCCTAGGAAAATAAGCTTTCAATTATAACTGCAAGCCAAGTTTTTGATTACGCCAGGTAATCGCATATATATTAGGATCTCGGATCAATTTATTATTTAACGACTGGATGTCCGATTTTCTTTAAATTTTCCTCGATTTTTTCACGGGGCAATTGAGAATCATCATATGTGACGGTTAATTTCTCAGCAATAAAGTTTACCTCTGCTTTCTCAACCCCGTTTAGCTTCGCTACCGTTTTTTCGATATCCTTTGCACAGGAAGGACAATCCATACCACTTACTCGAAGAACTTCTTTCTTCATTTATTCCATTCCTCCTTAATTAAAGGTGTTTATCAACTTTTTTTGATTTGAATAACATAAGTAATTCCAATTTCATTCTAAAAGGCAAAAGATTACCTGGCATAACCAAAAACTTAATAATGCAGTAACAGTTGAACGGGTTTCATGAGTAACCGGGACATCGTAAGTTGTTAATCTAAGAATCCCCAATACAAGTCAGAGTATTATGACATCAAAAAAAATTGATGTGAATCTTAAAATAAAAAGCCAGCACCGAAACACTCGCTTTTTATCATTGGGACAAGGCATGAACCTGTTCCAATATTTTAGGATTTCGAAGGCTGTAATGACTCCATGAACCGTGGATTTCGCGATCGATAACTCCAGCGTCAAGCAATATTTTAAGGTGATACGATACTTTGGACTGGCTCAGGTCCAATAATTCTTCAAACTCACAGGTGCACAAATCAGATTGCTTTGAAAGCAAGTAAACCATTTTTAAACGAATTGGATCACTAAAAGCCTTTGTCACAGAAGCTATTCTTTGAATTGCCTCTTCTTGTGGAAGGGGCACATCACCTCGACGGACTCTTGGAATATCCGTTATGCATTGATCCAAGGCCCACACCCCCTAATCAATTTTTTTTGATATGTTTATGAATCCATAATACTCCTGTCGAAAACATAAGTCAACTCCGTCCTTGACCTCTAGTATATTCTTTATGCTTGCAGCATATAGAGGAAACCATCCGAAATGGAGATGTAAAATAATCACAGTTACTAATTGCAGTAACACAATCTAGCGCAAAAAAAAGTACGTTGATTTCAACTATTTAATCCGATTTTATACTTTAATATCTGTGCTTAACTTTTCACCATAAAATCCGAATAGCCTTAATTTCTTGCTGACTTTATGTTTGCAATACGATGTATCGCCTTCGTTTGCTTCGACCGAAGTCTAAGCTCCCTGCACATTTGGTTCGTTCATTCTTTGTTCAGTTTTCAAAGGTCAATCGCGCATCACGTATTACGTGATTGCTTATTCATAACATTTTTTCAAATCATTTCAAAGCCGATTCTGGCGGACAACTTCTATATACTATCATCGCAGCCGCATGCTGTCAACGACTTTTTTAAGTTTCTTATAAAATTGTGGTTTTCATGTCAGCACACGGTTCCTCTGGCTAGCATTTTCAGGTGTTCCATTATATAGTAGAAATGAAAAACGGAGAGCCCCATCGGAGGGCAGAAAGCGAGAATTATAATTGGATAAAAAAATCATTTTTTTGGATATTGATGGCACTTTGGTGACGGATGACGGCTGGGTTCCCTCCTCCGCTGCGGACGCATGCAGACAGGCACGCTTGAA
Source organism: Trichococcus sp. (assembly GCF_055118575.1). Taxonomy (NCBI): domain Bacteria; kingdom Bacillati; phylum Bacillota; class Bacilli; order Lactobacillales; family Carnobacteriaceae; genus Trichococcus; species Trichococcus sp. Next base: position 6,689 of record NZ_JBSQPW010000039.1, read on the forward strand.
TGGGCACGAAATTTATTTGTGCACCGGCCGCTCAAAACCGGAAATCTATGATTTCATCATGGAAATCGGCTTTGACGGCATCATCGGTGCTGGCGGCGGCTTTGTTGAACTGAATGACGGAATGCTTTACCATAAGACAGTCCCGGCCAGCGAAGTCAGACGGATGGTGGATTTCTTTGATCAGCATGGCGTTGATTTTTACTTGGAATCAAATGGCGGGCTGTTCGCCAGCAAGAATTTCCTGCCTCATGTGGAACGTTGCATTTACGGTGACATCGCCAATGATCCGGATGCCCGTAGACGTAAAGAAGAACAGCCGCATCCTTTCATCGAGGGATTGATCTACGGTGAAGAGGATCTGTATAAGACTGATGTCAATAAAGCCTGTTTCCTTCAGAGCGACAAACTTTCTTTCGCACAGATCAAGGCGGAATTCGAAAACGCCTTTGACACGATTCAGTGCACCGTCCCTCAGTTTGGGGATGACAGCGGTGAACTGATGGTACCAGGCGTACACAAAGCGACCGCAATTGAAGCGTTACTGACACATCTGAGCCTTCCCAAAGAGCGAACGATTGCAATCGGCGATGGCTTGAACGATTTGGAGATGTTCGACTATTGTGCGGTCGGGATCGCCATGGGGAATGCCAAGGAAGAACTGAAGGCTGTCGCGGATCATATCACAACTTCAGTGGACGATGATGGTCTCTATCAGGCATTCCGTACTTTCGGACTGGTCTGACTGCGTCAGCATAAAAGCTTATCCATTTCATAAAATAATCTTCACAGTTTCTTCATAATTGAGTTTTACTATGAGTGTAGGCCAATCACAAACAATCTTTTTCAATTTCTTTACTCCTCCAAAGTAAAGAGCAACTCCTTTAGGGCTGTCTGATAACTTCAGGCAGCTTTTTTTTGCTATTTCTTAATTTTTTCGCCATTCCATGATACTATATGAAGTAATACCTCGCTGGATGCGAGCTCTGCAACACATAAAAAAAACTATTTTTTCTATAGATGAAAAAAATCAAATCGTAAACGGGGATGTGCATATGGAACCTATTCGCAATAAACTACTGGACTGCAAAAGGATCGTCATCAAAATCGGCACAAGTTCTTTGATGCTGGCGGACGGATCCGTAAACTACCAGACTATCGACCGACTTGCTTATGTCTTGACCGTTCTGCGCAACCAAGGGAAGGAAATCGTTTTGGTATCTTCCGGTGCGATCGGTGTCGGACTCAACCATCTGAACCTGCCGCATCGTCCGAAATCCATACCCGAGCAACAGGCAGTCGCTTCCGTCGGTCAGGCCGAATTGATGAACCTCTACACCCGCTTTTTCTCGCACTATAACCAGATCGTCGGGCAAATACTCATGACTCTGGATATCGTGCAGTTCCCGGAAAGCCGCAGGAATGCCGTAAACGCCTTCGAACAGTTGTTGAAAATGGGCATCATCCCGATCGTAAACGAGAACGATGCTGTTTCTGTTGAAGAACTGGATCACCTGACAAAATTCGGAGATAACGACCGCCTTTCCGCAACCGTAGCGGAAATCATTTCTGCCGACCTGTTGATCATGCTGTCCGATGTCCCTGGTTTTTACGATAAAAATCCAACGGCACATCCAGATGCTGTGCTCTTCCACACCATCCATGCAGTCACTTCAAAGGAAATGGCTTTGGCTGGCGGGAACGGTTCGAAATTCGGGACCGGCGGCATGGCAACCAAATTGAAGGCTGCCAAACAAATACTGAAGAACAAGCAGCAGATGGTATTGACGCAAGCCACCGACCCTACCGCACTATTCGATATACTGGCTGGAAAAGAAATAGGAACCTATTTTGTGAGAGAAGACAAGTAGAGGAGGATATTCGATGAACAGTTTATTGCAAGAAATGGGCATTGCCGCAAAAGCCGCAGCCAACAGCCTGAGGAAAGCCTCAACCAAACAAAAGAATGAGGGGCTCTTGGCTATGGAAGCCGCCCTTTACACGCATCAAGATGCTATCCTGACCGCAAACGCGAAGGACATCGCAGCTGCCGCGGCCAATGGTTTGCCGACGCCGATGATCGAACGCTTGACTTTGAACCCGCAACGGATCAAAGGGATGGCGGACAGTTTTAAGGAAATCGCACAACTGCCTGATCCGGTCGGCTACGTCGAAGAAATGACGAAATCAGCCGATGGTTTGATGATCGGCAAACAACGCGTTCCGCTTGGTGTCATCGGAATCATCTATGAATCGCGACCAAACGTCACGGCGGACGCGAGCGCTCTTTGCTTCAAATCCGGCAATGCCGTCATCCTGCGCGGCGGAAAAGAAGCATTGGAATCCAACAAAGCCATCATGACCGCATTACAGGCCGGACTTGTCGACGCCGGCTTCGCCAAGGAAACGCTGCAACTGATCCCTGATCCGTCCCGCGAATTGGCCAACGAATTCATGAAACTGAATGGCTATCTGGATTGCCTGATCCCTCGCGGAGGAGCCGGACTGATCCAGAACGTGTTGAAAAACGCGACCGTTCCGGTCATAGAAACTGGCGTCGGAAATTGCCATTTGTACATCGACAAAGATGCCGAATTGGAGATGGCTACGCGCATTCTGGTGAATGCGAAATGTTCCCGCCCTTCCGTCTGCAATTCCATCGAGACGCTTGTTGTCCACGAAGCAATCGCGAATGCTTTCCTGCCTGTTTTCGCGGAAGCTTTGGCGCCTTATAAAGTGGAATTGCGCGGCGATGCGAAGACCTGCAGCATCCTGCCTGAAGCTGTCCCAGCAACAGAAGAGGATTTCGCTGCCGAATTCTCGGATTTCATTTTGGCGATAAAAGTGGTTTCCTCTTATGATGAAGCCATCACGCATATCCAAAAGTACAGCACCGGCCATTCCGAAGTGATCGTCACCGATTATTACCAAACGGCACAGAACTTCCTGAACGATATTGATGCAGCGGCAGTCTACATCAACGCTTCTTCCCGTTTCACGGACGGTGGTTGTTTCGGCTTCGGTGGAGAAATCGGCATCAGTACGCAAAAACTCCATGCCCGTGGACCGATGGGATTGAAGGAATTGACTTCCTACAAGTACATCATCTACGGTGAAGGCCAGATCAGATCCTAAGAAGAATCCTCATCAAAAATATTGAGAGCCGGGACACCGTTCCCGGCTTTTTCTGTCCATCAGCAGCAAATACCGTCTTACAGAGAAAAGGAATGATTATAACAATGAAAAAGAAGATTGCAGTCATCGGTGGCGGCATCGTCGGCGCCACCGCCAGTTACTACTCGGCAAAAGCCGGCTACAGCGTCAGCGTGTTCGACAGCGGTACCGGCCAAGCAACAGCCGCAGCGGCAGGAATCATTTGCCCTTGGCTGTCCAGACGCCGCAACAAAAAGTGGTACCGCCTCGTCTCCGAAGGCGCGGCTTTTTATGACAAGCTGCTGGCCGACTTGGCTTCCGATGGCTTGAAGACCGATGCCTACGCACGTTGCGGCGCCCTGATCCTGGGACAATCCGTCGAATACCTCCAGGAGGTCCATGACCGTGCACTGGAACGTCGCGAGCAGGCGCCTCTGATCGGGAACGTCGCTATCCTCAAAGGCACCGAAATCAAAAAAATCTTCCCGCCGCTCAGCAACGTCGAACAAGCCGTTTACGTGGGCGGCGGCGCTCGCGTGGACGGTCGTGAATTGACGAAGACATTGCTGCAGGCGACAACCCGCTTCGGAGGCAGTATCCACAAAGGGACTGTCTCACTCTCCAAGGATAACGATGGCATCTTGTCCGTCTTGACACCGGACGGAAAACAGCAAAAATTCGATGCAGTCATCCTGGCGGCAGGCGCTTGGCTACCCGAGCTGCTCCAGCCGCTAGGGTACACAGTCGACATCCGCGGGCAAAAAGGGCAGCTGGTTGTCCTCCAAAATGAAGAGAGCGATCTGCAGAACTGCCCGGTCATCATGCCTCAAGGTGAAATCGATCTGCTTCCGTTTGGCCAAGGGAAAACAGTCGTCGGCGCAAGCCATGAAAACGACAAAGGCTATGATCTACAGCCCGATGCTTCCATTACGGATCCGATGCTGGAACAAGCCTATGCTTGGCTCCCTGACCTAAAAGAAGCGCCCGTCGCGGATATCCGTGTCGGTACGCGGGCCTACACCTCCGATTTCAGCCCCTTTTTCGGTAGTGTCCCGGGTCTGGATAACTGCTTCGCGGCAAGCGGTCTCGGCTCATCCGGGTTGACTTGCGGCCCATTGATCGGGTATTTGTTGACCGAACTGGTCCGTGAGCAACAAAGCACCTTGCCCCTCGAAGACTATCCGATTGACGCTTACATCAAACAGACGACTTGCTAAAAACACAGAAATAGTATCCATTATCCTCCGTATTTTTTGCCATTTCGCCGAACTTGAAATATACTTATATTAGATGGAGGTGAAAAATATGTGGAAAGAATTTAAAACATTCATCATGCGTGGAAATGTGCTTGATCTTGCCGTCGGGGTTATCATAGGGGGTGCATTTACAGCAATCGTTAATTCATTAGTCAAAGATATCATTACACCGATCATCGTAGCCGTAACCGGCAACGCAGACTTGACAGGCCTATCTTTCAAGATCGGCCAGGCAGACTTCACGTATGGTAATTTCCTGCAAGCCGTACTGAACTTCTTGCTGATTGCCCTTGTCCTCTTCATGATGATAAAGGTAGTCAACAATCTCAAACGCAAAATGCCCGAGGAAGAACCCGTGGAAGTTGAAGCCGAAGTACCGGTTGTTGAACTTTATCTGAAAGAGATCCGTGATTTGATGGTTGATCAGAACAAAAAAGCTGAATAAGAGCGGAGTGAGCGTTGGATGATCGAGCATCCAACGTTTTTTTGTCCCAAAACAGACATGCAAAGATATGTTCTAAGTAAATAGTCTGATTTCTCCCAAAGTTCACAATCACTATATTTTTATGAGGAGCATTATGCTATCCTATCCATAAAAGGAAGTGGATAGATAATGCCCATCAAAGCAATCGTTTGCGATATGGACGGCACCTTATTGACTGCTGCCCATGACATCAGCCCCAAAACCCAAGAACTCCTTCTGACACTCCAGCAAAAAGGCATCACGCTGGTATTGGCCAGCGGGAGAAGTTACTTGCGTTTGATGCCGGATGCCATGAAACTGAAGATGGATTCCCATCAAGGTTATTTGATCGACGTAAACGGCAGCTCCATATATGATTGCACCTCTAAAGTCCGGGAAAGATTAGGGATAATGGATTCAGAGGACATCCGAAAAGTCACATCGGTCTTCCGTACATTCAACGTTGAGATCCAGTTCTCCCAGGATGCCGGTCTGTACACCTACTTGCCGGATTCACTGTATGACTTGAAGAAAAGGATCCGCGGCGAAATGAGATTGCCCGATGATTACCCTTGGGCCAGCGGCATGTACGGCTGGTTGTGCGATATGCGCGACGGCTATCCGGAACAAAAACTGATCCTTGATCTGAAGGAAGCGCCAACTTCCTGCAACAAAATTTCTATCAGCCAGGATCCCCATTTTATGGAGGCTGTGACGCAATCCTTGCCTCACTTAGGTCTGCATGACGATTACGAGCTGGTCTTTTCTGATGAGAGGAAACTTGAAATCACCAAAAAAGGCATCAATAAAGGCAAAGCCTTGGATACCTTATTGGAAAAACTTGGTATTTCCAATGAAGAAGTGGCTGTTTTTGGCGACAGCGAAAATGACATCTCCATGCTTTGCGACAGACCTTACTCCTTCGCAATGGCTAACGCGTTGCCCAAAGCCAAGAGCGTGGCAAACTATGCAACGCCTTCCAATGATGACGAAGGCGTCTATCATGGCTTGAAGCAATTGATTTCCGAAGGATTGCTTTAAACGGGCGAACATTAAAAAGCCGTATACTTGCGAAATATCGCATGGTATACGGCTTTTTGCACACAAATCGGCGCTTATGATTTCACAAATAGATCCGCCACAATCCAAACACCAGCACGAGTGCCAGCAACAGCGTGTGTCCTTTTATCTGCATGAATACAACAGCGATGAATTCACGCAAAAACGCATACGGCAGAAAATAAAACGGCGTCCAGGCACCCAAACCGTCCGTTTCCAATCCCACTCGGTGAGCGTAAAGACTGCTGCGGACAGCATGAAAATTATTCGTGATGAAGAGGCACTTATACTTCTCTTTGTACGTATCCATGATGCCCTTCGAGTAAAGCAAATTCTGATACGTATTAACGGACTTGTCTTCCTCAATGATCAATTCTTCCGGGATACCTTTCGCAATCATATAGCGTTTCATGGCATACGCTTCGGAAAATGGTTCATCCAGACCTTGCCCCCCGCTCACAATCAGACGGCAGGGCCGCTTTTGCGTATGCTCTGTCTGATTCCTAAAAAACCGGATTGCTCTGTCCAAGCGTTGCTCCAACAAAGGACTGATTCTTCCATCCGGCAGCAATCCCGCTCCCAGGACAATGATAAAATCTTTATCCAAGGAAACCGGAATGAGGCCGTAAAAGGCTGTCGCTACAAAAAACAAGATCATCACTACCCCGAAATAGATAATGAAGTAGCTCATCAAGCGCATGAAGCGCCAAATCAGATAATGATGGAACACAAAATAGTTCAGCAGGAACAGCAGATCCATCAACAAAATGAAGATTCCCACCGCAAGCAGAAGCGCATAACGCTTAGCCCAGCCTTCTTTATTGATCAGCAACACGCCATTGAAGACAAGCGCCAGGCCAAAAAACAGGAAAGCAAACGGTGAAATCAAGCCAAACAAAACGCGAAATAGCATCACCGCGTAACGGATCCATACTATTTGGGGCGATTCATTGCCTTGCAGCATTCCTGCAAAGAGGGACAGCACCGCCGCAACCAGCAAGTAGCTTTGGAATTGTCGACTTTTCCCCATCAACCGGAGCATCAGGATCCCGCCGAACGAGCATATACTCAATAAATAGAACAGCAACGGTCATCCCTCCTGTTTAGAAGCCGTGGAAAGCTTGATATACTTCCTGTTTCTTCAGATCCCTGATTTTTGCGGTCTCTTTGATCGCATCTTTAGAAGAAAGTCCCTGCTCTGTCATCAGCTTTTCCACCAATTCAGCAATGCTGAGGTCATCGAATGTCTGTTCAACTGGCATTTCCGGATTATCATTGCCAGCTATCATCAGGCAGATTTCCCCTCTGATTTCTGTTTCTTCGGCCCAAGCAGCCACTTCTTCCGCCGAACCCCGGATGAACTCCTCAAAGCGTTTCGTCAATTCACGGCAAATGACGACTTGGCGCTCCGCACCCATGACGGTTGCGATATTTTTGAGCAATTCTTTCAACCGATAAGGCGACTCATAGAAAATCATCGTCTCTTCCCTGTTTTTCAACGACTCCAACTGCGCCACTTGCTCCTTCTTCTTGCGCTCCAAAAAGCCGAAAAAGTAGAAGGGCTGTGGTGCCAATCCAGAAGCGATCAATGCGGTCACACCGGCATTGGCTCCAGGCAACGGTACAACCGGCACGTTTGCGTTGATGCAGGCGCGCACCAAATCATGACCCGGATCGCTGATCGAAGGCATTCCCGCATCGCTCACTTGAGCGATCGATTGTCCACCAAGCAGCTTATCCACCAATTGCGGAATGCGCTCCTGGGTATTGTGTTCATGGAAGCTGATCTGGGGTGTATCCACTTCGAAATGCGTCAGCAGTTTCCGCGTATTACGCGTGTCCTCCGCCGCTATCAGATCCACTTCACGCAGTATCTTTATGGCACGGAAGGTCATATCCTCCAGATTGCCGATGGGTGTCGGCACTAAATAAAGCGTTCCGCACGCATGCTGTTCATAGCTTTTTTGCAGTTGCATCTTTTTTCTCCTCTGATTTCGTTTCATTTTGTTGACTCTGGCGACCCGCTAAAACTCGTTCGATTCAGAGCTGAATACACCGATAGCGCGCACCTTCAAAAAATTCTCTTTCTGCTTGCGGCTCAGTTTCTTGAACGCCGCCTCCGCTTTGGTCGCTTCCGTTCTGGAACCGAAGACTTCTTTGTAGATCATTTGGACAGGGCGGCGGGCCTTGGTATATTTACTGCCGATGCCTTTGTTGTGCTCCCGTTCGCGCCGAAGCGTGTCCGTCGTGTAGCCGGCATAGAACGAGTCATCTGCGCAAAGCAGCACATAAAAGTAGTGCTCACTGCTCGCCATAGAGGACGTCCTTTACCTTCTGGCTGTATTCCCCTTCTTCATTGTACACAACGAGCGGCGGCAGCACACGGAAACCGTCTTCTTTACCGTCCTTGATGCCCTCGATCAGGATCATGTTCGCTTCCTTGTTCTGTTTCGGGTAAATGAACTGCAGTTTCTTGGGCGCAATCCGGTTGTTGCGCATCGTTTCCAGGATCTCCATTAGACGATCCGGGCGATGGACGAAATAAGCCTTGCCTTTCATTTTCAGCAGATGGCTCGTCTGTTTCATCAATTGGTCCAGCGTCAAATGGATCTCATGCCGCGCGATCGCAAAAGCATCCAATTCATTCGTGAAACTGGATTCGCTCAGCTTGAAGTAGGGCGGGTTGCAGGTGATGACATCGACGGAATCCGATTTGATGAAGCGGGTGACCTCATTCACATCTGCGTGCAGAAAGGAAACCTTCTCCTCCAACTGATTCAGCTGGACTGTCCGACGGGCCATGTCCACCAACCGGTCCTGCAGTTCCACCCCGACAATCGGGTTCTTGGTTTTCCCCGTCAACAGGAACGAGACTGCCCCGTTCCCGGCGCAGAGATCGACTATCTTTGCCGGCTTCACGCGCGGCAATTCCGCGAAATCAGCCAATAGGACAGCATCCAGCGAAAAAGAGAACACGGCTGAACTTTGAATGATCTGGATATTTTCCCTCTTCAGCACATCAAGTCGTTCGCCTTCCTTTAATACATTTTCCATTCCTCTACCCCTTTACCTTATCCTCAAAACAGAGGCCAGGACTCCTGTCCCCGCCTCTGTCTATTTGTTCATCCATCATTTATTGACAGTACCCCCAACGCGGGACACTTCTCAGTTTTTCCGATCTCTTTCGCCGTAGATGACATCGATACAGAAAACACAGGGTTCATCATTCAGACGACGGGAACCATAATAAACATTGCAGACATGAAAACCGTCCTCGTAAAGCTTCTGTAAATTCAGACGGGACTTCGACATTTCTGGCTCTTGCTTCTGCGCATCTTCTTTTTCCTTCGTAAGGAAATCGATCCGATCGCGCAGATGCTGGTTCTCGATTTGAAGATTTGCATTCTCTTCTATCAGGTCATCCATCTTCTCTTGAATCTCTTTAACATCTGCTCCCATCGATGAAATACGGCTTTCCACCCGATGGAATTGGTCATACAAGGCACGTTTATCCATTTTATCCACTCGCATTTTCCATACTTATTTTTCAATCCTATCGTGCAGATCCTTACACCTTACAATTCTGAACCGGCAAACTCAACCGTCTTATTATGCTCGAACAGCCGCACTTTGACGACTTGGCTGAGCACATTCAGTTCCACAACTTTCCCCTTACCTTCAGGAGTCATTACTTCCTGCCCATAATCAGGCATTGCTTTTCTGAGAGAGACATACGTATCGTTCTCATAGTTCAGGCAGCACATCAAACGCCCGCACAAGCCGGATATTTTGGCAGGATTCAAGGACAACCCCTGATCCTTCGCCATCTTAATCGAAACCGGCACAAAGTCACCCAAGAAGGTCGAGCAGCAGAGCGTTCTTCCGCAAGGGCCGATTCCTCCAAGAATCTTGGCCTCATCGCGGACGCCGATCTGATGCAATTCGATCCGCGTGCGGAAAACAGCCGCCAACTCGCGGACCAATTCCCGAAAATCGATTCGGCCTTCCGAACTGAAATGGAAAGTCAAACGACTGCGATCGAAAGTGTATTCCGCTTTGATCAGCTTCATCTCCAAATTCAACTGCTTCATTTTGGTCTTGCATAGGGCAAAAGCTTCCTTCGCTTCTGCGCGATTTTTTTCATCCTGCTCAAGATCTTTTTCGGTCGCGACGCGGATGATATGTTTATGTGCACGGATGCCACTTTCATCATTTTTGCATTGTTTATCAACAATGACGACTTGACCTATATCGACAGCATTCCCATTATTTATGATTAATTTTTCGTCCATTTTGTACTTTGTATGGGCTGCTTCATAATAAGAGATGGGCCCGACAGGCATAAAACGAACACCAATGACGTTTTTCATTTTCTTTTTCCTCCAGAAGCTTTATCTATAGGCTATTCCCGAGTGCGATTTCTTCCAGTACCCCTTGGAGCTGGACATTTGCTTCCAAATGTTTCTTTCCATTGAGGATATTTTCCATATGCCGGGTGATTTCCTGAGGATGCAGTTTTTCTGCAATGCGCTCGTACTCTGTTCCGTGATTTTTGTTGACGATAGCTTGCTTATTGCTGTACTTGGTATAAAGTAAATCACGGTAATAGAATAATAGCAAGTCCAAAAAGAAGTGGCCATCATTTTTATCCTTCAGACCATCCATTAAGTCGGTCTGCACAAACACAAATGCTTGGGGATTTTTAGAAGTCATCAGTTGGAACCAAGCCCATGTCCGCTTCTTGGATTCATGGAAACTCTCTTCCTGATTCAGCAACAGAGCTGCTTCCTGGTTATTGGTGATGGCCGCCAACAACGCCGCATTTTCAGGCTGTATGCCCTGCGCCTCCAAAGTTTCTCCCAACGCTTGCTTGTTGACGACCCGAAAATGGACGATTTGGCAACGCGATCGGATGGTCGGCAGGATGTTCTCTTTTGCAGTGGTCATCAGAATCAAGTACGTATCGTTCTGCGGTTCCTCCAAGAACGTAAGCAGACTGTTCGAAGCACTGACCGTCATTTTTTCGGCGTCATAAATCAGATAGACCTTACGGCTGCCTTCCATCCCGCTTTTTGAAAGCTCTGCCTTCAATTCACGGACTTGATTGACTTTGATGGTGTTGCCATCCGGACTGATTTCCGCCACATCGGGAAATTCACCTGCCGCAATCCGCAGGCAGTGATTGCAGTGTCCGCATGGCTGACCATCCTGTAACTCCCCGCAAAAGAGCGTTTGGGCTATCCAACGCGCCAATTCTTCTTTGCCGGTTCCGGGCGCTCCTTCAAACAAGTAGGCGTGAACCAGCCGCTTTTCCCGAATCGTCCGTTGGAACCTTTCGAGCAGTTCCGGTTGTTGCCTCATCAAAAGCTGTGTCACACCATCCATCCTTTCCTTCGTCATCAGAATCTGTGAAAACTATCTATCGGCAAAACAAACACAGTCGCTCCGCCTACGTGCACTTCCATCGGGTAGGCGATTGCGTTATCCAACGGCACATCCATGCTGACTGGGGTCGCTACATATTGCTCGCGCGCTTCGCAGTTGGTTTTGATGATCCGCAAGACTTCATCGACCCGTTCGTCCTCTACACCGATCATGAAGGTGGTGTTGCCGGCGCGCAGAAAACCGCCCGTAGAAGGCAATTTCGTCGCGCGGACGTTCGCTTCCACCAACTCATCGGACAGGATAGCGCTGTCTTTATCTTGAATGATAGCCATAATTAATTTCATAACAAATCCCCTCTTTCTATAATATATAAGAAAAGCTGAACGGGTTCGTTCAGCCCTGAAAGAAATTTAGGAAATCTGTCCGCCTGAGCATCGAAGAGCGCAATAGGACAGATTTATCTAATTTCCGAAGGGCTAACCCGTGAAGCTGGACATTATTTTAAATGCATGAAACATGTTGCAAACTTGTGAAACACCTACGGTGACGCACTTTTGAGTTGAAAAAATTTTATAAACTCCTATATGCTGAGAAAAGCGGAACGGTCCGTTCAACTTTTGTTTCGGCAAATGATTTTACTCTAAAAATAGCTTGGAAATCTGTTTTTGATGATGTGATAGCAAGCTTCCGCTACCTCTTCACGGCTCATCGTCCCATCGACGACCACTATCCGTTCCGGATTAGCCTTCGCCAATTGCAGATAACCAGCGCGGACTTTTTCATGGAAAGCGAGCTTTTCCTGGTCCAAACGGTTATATTCCCGTTCATCCAGATTTGCATGGATCCTTTGAATGCCTACTTCTGCCGGAACATCGATGTACAACGTCACATCCGGCTCGATGCCTTCTGTTGCGAATTGGTTGATTTCGCGGATACCCTCTTCACCGATGCCTCTTGCGTAGCCTTGATAAGCGATGGAACTATCGACAAAACGATCACAAAAAATGACGTCTCCACTTTCCAAAACGGGCAACACCTTTTCGATCAGATGCTGGCGGCGGCTTGCCGCATACAATAAAGCTTCTGTCCTAGAATCCATGTCCGTATGTGAAGGATCCAGTATCAACGAGCGGATCTTTTCCGCGATCGGACTTCCACCCGGTTCTCTCGTCGCTACCACTTTGCGGTTCATCTCTAGTTGCAGACGCGGCACTACTTGCTGCAACGCGGTTGTCTTGCCTGAGCCATCCGGCCCTTCGATTGTGATGAAAATCCCTCTCACTTTGCACACTCCTACGATTCTAATACTTCCATTATACGCTAAATGAAAGTTTTTTTATACAGATGAAACCGATATAGCTTTGTCAATTTTGCAACAATTAATTGTCTTGATTGCCTTTTTCTGAAAATAGAGCCATGAAACTGTTTCCGGCTCCGGGTGCGCCTGGATTACGTGTGCCGACAAGCTGAAAAGATGAATACCCGTTGCTTATTCATGTTTCCGACTACATTCCGGCCTCTAAACATGAATACCCGAGATTTATTCATGTTTTCGACCACATTTCGACCTCAAAAGATGAATTCTTTCGATTTATTCATGTTTTCGGCGAACATCCGCCAATCCCCACAAAAAAAGGGACAACCCCATTCCACATGGGCGCCCCTCTTGATAATCCTATGTTTGCTTCATTTGCGTATTGTACAGCATCGTGTAGATGCCGCCCTTTTTGACGAGCGTCTCGTGGTCGCCTCGTTCAACGATTTTGCCTTTCTCCAGCACCAAGATTTCATCAGCCGACAGGATCGTCGAAAGACGATGCGCAATAATCAGGCTCGTGCTCTTGGCTAGGATCGGCTCGATCGCTTCCTGGATGGCGTGCTCAGAGATGGAGTCCAATGAGGAAGTCGCTTCGTCGAAGATGATCAGCCCCGGTTTCCGAAGAATGATCCGCGCAATCGAAAGCCGCTGCTTTTCGCCGCCGGAAAGCTTCATGCCGCGGTTACCCACTACGGTGTCGTAACCTTTCGGCAGCCCACTGATGAACGCGTGAATATTGGCTTCACTGCACGCTTGCTCGATTTCGGCCTGCGTAGCATCGGGCTTGGCGTAGAGCAGATTTTCTCTTATCGTACCGTTGAACAAATACGTGTCCTGCGTCACCACGCCGATGTGCTGGCGTAGAAAGGCCAGATCGAGTTTGCGAATATCGACGCCGTCCAATCGGATTCTTCCGCCTGTCACATCATAGAGGCGCGGAATCAGGTTGATGATGGTGGACTTACCCGCTCCCGAAGGCCCGACGATGGCGACGGATGATCCCGGCTTCAGCTCGAAACTGACGTTGTTCAAGATCGGCTGGTCCGGATCATAGTGGAAGGAAACCTCTTCAAAAGCCAACTCGCCAGCAAACGACTCAGGCCGGAGCGCCTGCGGATCATTGTCGATTTCCACAGGCAGATCGAAATACTCGAAGATGCGATCAAAAAGTGCCATCGAGCGGATCATATCAACCTGGATGTTCAGCAAGGAATTGACTGGTCCGTACATCCTGCCCAGGAGCGCCACCATGACGGTAATATCCCCGATTGTCAGATCCGTGTTGCCGTATTCAATAATGAGAATTCCGCCGACCAGATAGATCAACATCGGACCGATGTTCGTGAAGACGTTGATCACGACCCGGAACCATTTGCCCGCCATACTTTCCTTGATGTTCAAGCGAATCATCTGTTTGTTGGCTTCCTGATAGCGGTCGAACTCGTAGTTTTCCGTGACGAACAATTTCGAAAGCAATTGCCCGCTGACACTGAGCGTCTCGTTCAGGATCTGGTTGATGTCGTCATTGTGCTTCCGTGACTCAAGCGTTATTTCCCAACGCCTTTTGCCCACGCGCTTCGTCGGCAGAATGAACAATGGCACCACCACAATGCCGATTGTCGCCAGCAAAGGACTTTTCGTGTACATCGTGACGAGCGCAACCGTCAACGTCGAAAAATTCTGCAAGATGCTCGTCCACGTGCCCGTCAGCACGCTCTGCACACCGCCGATATCGCTGGTCATGCGGGTGATGATGTCGCCCTGCTTGCTGGTCGTGAAGAACCGGTGCGACATCCGCTGCAGATGGCTGTACATCTTGTTGCGCATGTCAAAGGTGATATTTTCCGCCATCCAGACATTGGTATAGCTCTCCAGTACGCTGATCAGATTGGCGAGGATCAACACTCCGAACGAAAGGCCGATCAGGCGGATCAGCACGGGCAGATTCTGCTCCAATAGCCCTTCATCGATGATGCGGCCCGTCAGGATCGTCGGAAAAACGCCGAATACCGACGAGATGATGATCGCCAACACTGATACGATAAGTTGTTTCCAATAAGGGACGAGGTAGCTGAACATACGCTTCAGTAGCCGCAACGTGATTTTGGGGCTGTTCTGTTTCTCCTCCTCCGTCAGAAAGCCTCCACGGCCGCCTTTGAACCCGTTCCCGCCCATCATTGCTCACCTGCTTGGTGTCTGAAATCCTCCAAGGATTTTGTCAGTTTTTCGCAGAGCGCAACGAATTGCTCTTGCTCCTCAAGCGTCAAGCTATGATTGATGCGCTCCCGTTCCATCTGGCGTACTGCCTTCATTTTCTTCAATAAAGCATCCCCCTTTTCTTGGATGAAAATCCGGTTCCTGCGCTGATCGGCCGGGTCCGGCTGCCGCGTCAAAATCCCGTCCGCCTCCAGTCGGTTCAGCATTTCCGTCAAGGAAGCCGGACGGATCCCCATCCGGTCCGCCAATTCCCGCGAACTCATTCCATTATTTTCCTGCAATATCCGCAAAAGCTTTCCCGCTCCGCGCGATTCGTGCTTAGCGGGATTCTCTTTACGCCGCAGCGTACGCATCAGCTTCATCGCACTGCCGATGACATCTTTATTTTGTTCTTCCATAATAAGTTCCTCCTCCAGATAGTTAGGTACCTATCTATCTCTCTTTATTATATTAGGTACCTAACTAATTTGCAACAGAAATGCTTGCGCTAGGTGTTCCGACAAGCGGAAAACATGGATATCTGTCGATTATCCATGTTCTCTACAACATTTCGGTCTCTAAACATGAATTCTGTCGAATTATTCATGTTTTCGATCACATTTCGGCGCAAAAACATGAATTCTTTCGATTTATTCATGTTTTCTCCTGACTCACTAATGTTTAAAGAGCGCAAAAGAACCAGACCGTCGCCGGTCTGGTTCTTTGTCATTCCGAATGGAAAATATCTTCCGCGCGGTTCGTGCGTTTGCGCCACCGGAATTGCTTGGCTTTTTTCGGTGCTGAAATGTCTGCCTGGAGCTGGCGTTCTTTGGCTTCCCGCAGCAGGAACAGATATTTCGCTTCCGCAATCTTCTCAAAAATACGCAACTCTTCAGGCAAATCATAGGCATTCTGTTGCAGTTGGACCAAGGTCGTGTAATGTTGATGGATGTCGCGGATCAAATCAATCAACTTTTCGTCGTATTGCTGCTTTAAGTGTCCCTGCTTCTTGCTTGCGCTGTTTAAATGGAATGCCATCTTTTTCCTTGTTCCCCCCGTTTTTGCTGCCTTTGTTACAGTTCTCGGCGTCCATCGATGGCACGAAAGAGCGTCATCTCATCCGCATATTCGATATCGCTGCCGACAGCCAGTCCGTAAGCAAGACGCGTCACTTTGATGCCCGCCGGTTTGATCAAGCGCGAAAGGTACATCGCCGTCGCTTCCCCTTCGGCTGTCGCATTTGTCGCGATGATGATCTCCTTGACTGTTTCGTCCTGTAGCCGTTTTATCAGGCTAGCGATGTTCAGATCTTCAGGTCCAGTCCCCTCCATCGGCGAAAGCACCCCGTTCAACACATGGTATCGACCGTGGTACTCACGGATTTTCTCCATAGACATGACATCGCGGGGATTTTCGACCACCAGGATGATGGACGCGTCCCGCGTCGTGTCCGAACAGATATTGCACGGATCTGTTTCGGTAATATTACCGCAGATGGCACATTGGTGTAAATCCCTTTTTGAACGAATCAGCGCGTCCGCGAACGCGAGCACAGCCTCCTCATCCATGTCCAGACAGAAAAAAGCCAATCGGGCGGCCGTTTTTTGTCCGATGCCCGGCAATTTCATGAAACTTTCGATTAATTTAGCTATGGGTTCTGGATATTGCATCTCGAAAAATCCCCTTCTCTTCTCTCAAAAGAAACGAGGCTGGGACTAAAGCCAATACTGCCCGACTTGTCTCACCCTCGCTCCCCTCATTCATTTTGGTTATTACTTGCGGCCTGGCTTAGAAGCCTGGGATCGCATTGGCAAATTTGCCCAATTTCGCTTTCGTTGCCTCATCAATCTTGCTTAATGCGTCATTCGTCGCCATCAGGATCAGATCCTGCAGCATTTCCACATCTTCCGGGTCGACCACTTCGAGTGCGATGACAACATCAGTGACTTTTTTGTCCCCTGTCATCGTGATTTTAACCAGATCATTGGATGCCGCGCCGACAAACTCCGTTACGTTCAGTTGTGCTTGCGTCTGCTCCAATTCTTTTTGCATTTTTTGCATTTGTTTCATCATGCCTTGCATATTTCCCATTCCGCCTCGCATTGTATGACTCCCTCTCTGTGTGTGTATTTTATTTTTTTCATAGCTTGTATTTATTTCGAACGCCGTCAGTCCTCGACGACCGTTACGACTTCGTCTCCGAAAAGGCTCAACGCCTGATCGACGACTTCCTGTTCCTTTTGTTCCTCTATCACGATTGGATCGGTTTCAACCGAAAAATCATCGGCGAAATTTCCGGGGTGATAGTCACCACGATAGCCATCTTCCATTTCCGGCATCGGTGGTTCCGGCGGCAAATCCAGATCGACAGGTTTATCTTTATCGCCAGTTGCCGAAACAGGCTGTTTCGGAGCAGCCGATGGTACCGGAGCCTGCTTCGGAGCGGCTTGTTTCAGTTCGCCATTGGATTCGGCAGCAGGGCTGCCGTTCCGGTTCTGGATGTAGTTGCGTCGCACCGATGTCCATTGCTCTTCCGTCAAACACACCAATTCGCCGGGACGCTGCAGCATCCGCTGCGTTGCTGCATCCACAGCCGCCTGCAGTTCCGCATCTTCCGTCGCTTTTTGGCAAAGGATATCATACTGGAACGACAGGATGAAACTGGTCGGACTCGCTGCCACCGGATTGGCTTGCTTCAGGACAGCACGCTGGGTAACCGAGAGAACATCCAGGATATCCGTCCAGAAATCACGGACGCGTGCAAGATCTTGCTTTGTCGCCTCACCCAAAATCTGGTACGTCCGCCCCATGTTGGGCTTGAATCCGGCAGACGTGTTCGACTGACGAGCCGTTTCTTTCTTGGCAGGCGCCGCTTTGGCACCTTCCTGCGAAACAGTCAGATTCCCGGAGGCGATCAGTTCCTGCAGCTTCGCGAGTTCCTTTTTGACGAGCTCCAACTCGTGCGCCAGCCGCTGAACTTCTCCGTTCGGCGCGGCTTGTGCGCTCGGAACTGCGGCCGTTGCATGAGCATGCGCCTTGGATTGAGACAGCTTCACCGCCAACACTTCTAGATAGATATCCGGTTGCGTCGAGAAGCGCATCTCGCCTTGGGTCTCGTTGAAGGCCTCAATCATCTCGTAGAGGAACGTTGCCGGCGCCTCTTGCGAAAAAGTCTGGAAAGCTTCACTGTATTGTTGCGTATTGTCGGCAAAGGCCTTGCCGTTTGTTTGTTGGTAGACCAGCACATCCCGCGCAAACAGGATCATCTCCTCAAGGAAACGGCCAGCCTCTTTGCCTGCACTCAGGATTTCCTGCAGCAGTTGCAGTGCCGATTCCGTCTCTTCATGCAGCAACGCGCTTGAGAAGGAGATCATCATTTCTTCCGTCAGACTGCCGGAAACTTTCACCGCATTTTCGAAAGTGACCGCATCCGATCCGTAAGAAATGATCTGATCGAGCAAGCTGAGTGCATCCCGCATCCCGCCGTTCGCGGAGCGCGCGATGATATGCAGCGCCTGCTCATCGTAGCCGATTTTCTCCTCCTGCAGGATGTACGCCATCCGATTAATGATATCCTGATAGGAAATGCGTTTGAAGTCAAACCGTTGCGTTCTGGAAATGATCGTCAACGGGATCTTGTGCGGCTCCGTCGTCGCCAAAATGAAGATGACATTTTCCGGCGGCTCCTCCAGCGTCTTCAGAAGCGCGTTGAAGGCACCGGTCGAGAGCATGTGCACCTCATCGATAATGTAGACTTTATAGTCGGCTTGGGTCGGGGCATAACGCGCTTTGTCGCGGATATCCCGGATTTCCTCCACACCGTTGTTGCTGGCGGCATCAATTTCGATGACATCGTTCAAGCGTCCCTCGGTGATGGCACGGCACGTTTCACATTCGTTGCACGGTTCCCCGTCGACGCGATGATGGCAGTTGATGGCTTTCGCAAAAATCTTGGCTGCACTCGTCTTACCCGTTCCCCGCGGCCCGGTAAAAAGGTAAGCATGGCTCGTTTTCCCCTGTATTAAGGCATTCTTCAACGTCTGCGTGACCGCTTCCTGACCTGCGATGTCTCCGAACCGCTGCGGGCGCCAAACCCGATATAGTGCTTGATAGCTCATGCATTTCCCTCTTTCACTTTTGCTTCGTTCATCTATTATAAGGGAAAAATAGGAAAATAGGAAGGCACGGCTCCCCGGATTTCCTGAGTGCAGAAAGCTTGCACGCTGCCTATTTTTAACCTGATCCAGACAGGATAGAATGGAGAAACAAAAACAATTGACAAAAAGTAAGCTATACCTTATAGTAAACCTATCAAATAGTTCGAATTCGTATTAATCAAATTTGTGATACTATTCCATCGAGAAACTAACTAAAATCAAATAGAATCAAAAAGGGGAACAAGCATATGACAGCATTTTGGGACTTGGGCAAGGTTGCCTTGAAAGTCAATGATTTGGAGGAAATGACGCAGTTTTACCGGGAAGCGATCGGATTGGATCTGCTGGAGCAAAAAGAAAATGCAGCCGTATTGGGGGTTGCCGCGGACAACACGCCTTTGGTCGAATTGATCCAACTCGATGCACCCTCCGATCGGAAACGGACGACCGGACTTTTCCACTTGGCCATCCTTTTGCCGACCCGAGCGGCCTTGGGATCCGTCCTGTACCACTTGCTGACGAAAAAATACGCCATCGATGGCGCAAGTGATCACGGATACAGTGAAGCCATCTACCTCCATGATCCGGAAGGAAACGGCATCGAAATCTACCGCGACAAAGAGATGTCGGTTTGGGATGTACGTCCGGACGGTAAAATCGAAGGCGTGACGGAAGCGATGGATGCGGACGGCGTAATCGGTGCGATGGTCAAAATTTATGATGGCATCCCTGCCGGATCGATTATGGGCCATGTCCATTTGACCGTTCATGACCTGATCGAAACGCAACAATTTTACGAGAACGTGCTCGGCATCTCCTTGAAGTCCGACTTTTTCGGACAAGCAAAATTCTTCGCCGCCGGAAACTACCACCACCACATCGGATCAAACATGTGGGCTGGAAAACAGCTGCCGCCTGCTGAAGAAACCCAACCAGGCTTGGCGTACTTCACTTGGCTCGTTGCTGATAGTGCTGCCTATGAAGCATTGAAAGGCAGACTGAGCAATGAAGGGATTTCGTTCGAGGAAAGCGCAAGCGAACTGATTTTCAAAGACAACAGCGGCATCGAGATCCATGCAACGATTCATCATTGAATTTGTCAAATAGAGCTCTTGCCACAATCAAAACAAACTCCCTAAGAGTATATTCTCAGGGAGTTTGTTTTGATTGCCTTATTTAACTTTCAATCTGCGTGCTTTGAAGGATCGGGTCGGACGTGCCTGAGTGTGTCTTATCGGTTGCGTCCCCACCCATTTGTTACAAATTCAATGAGGCTTCTTTATTGAAAATATCGTCCACTATCACAACGATCTCTCCATCATCTAACTGCTTCTGATACCCTTCCAGTAGTGTGTCTTCTTCTGGTTCCAAATCAGCATCTTCTTTGCTGCTCGCATAATCACTGCTGGTGAAAATAGGGAAAACCTCCATGATTTTCTCCCAGAGCGTAAGATGCTCAGTTGTAGGGTCTTCTAATTTTATTGTCGCGTCTGTGGAATGGATCAGTTCCTCATAATTTTTGGCTTCATTCGTTATCAGCGTGATATTCGCTTCTGTATATCCTTCTTGCCGGAGACCTTCTAAAACAGTATGAACTTCTGAAATCGTGCGGTAGGAGCCTTTTACATACTTAGCCATATTCATTACCTCCACTTTCTTCTTCGTTATTCTGTTACATACATATTGTATAAAAACTCAGCTCCGTTATCAAAGAATACGGTTTCTCAATAATCCGGCTGGGTTTACGCTACCCTTTCGGAAATCGAAGTTATTAGAAGAAAATCACTCCTGAACTAATTCTTCATTGAGAAATTAATGTTAAAATAATGAAGTACTATTCACTTAAGTAAAATACTATGAATGATTCACTTGAGGTGGGAAATGTGGAAACATTGATCTATAATCTTTTAGCATACATAAACAATTCACTTGATAAGGATATTAATTACCATATAGCGAAAACTTTGCTCGAGAATTTCCAAAAAATCGAGAGCTTTTCATTAGAGACAGCAGCAGAAGTCTGCAATGTAGCTCCTTCCACAATCAATCGGTTCTGCAAAAGAATCGGTTTCAGAAATTTTTCAAACTTAAGAAATTCTGTAATGAACTATGGCGTATCTCTTGAAAAGAATGATGTTGACCTGAGTGGGGATACTTTTATAGAGCAATTAAGGGAAAACGTGGAAATAATTGAAAATATCCCGAGCGAACAGATTGAGCGAATCGTAAAACAAATCAGCACATCCCGCAGAGTGGTCATATTAGGTTTTGAAAAGCATCAAATCCAAGCTTTGGAGTTGCAAAAGAAAATACTTCTTGCCGGGAAATTTTGTGAATGCAATACAAATCTTTTTAAGCAAATGGATGATCTGGACATATTAACAGAAGAAGATATGATCATCACTATTTCCATACAGGGACGCTTACTATCAGAAGAATTCCCCTTATTTGAAAAAATCAAAAGAACCAAAGGAAAGAAATTACTTATCACCTTCTCAAAGCCACAGCAACACCCGGAATTATTTGACGAAATTTTACAGTGTGGAAAAATCGAAAATAGCGCGGTCAGTAGTCAAACTTTATTAAGATTGTTTGATGTATTGTTTCATTGATTCCGATATCAACGCTCTTATTAACCGTGAACTGGTCTCTTTTTGACCAGTTTTTTTTGTATCACTACCTTATAATAAAATCAGAAACAGAAAAAAGGCGAAAGAGGGAATAAAATATGGCATTTCCAAAAGGTTTTTTATGGGGCGGAGCTACGGCTGCAAACCAATTAGAAGGAGCTTACAACGAAGGCGGTAAAGGCCTTTCCATTTTTGATATGGTTCAATTTGTACCAAAAGAAGAGCGTGGTAATGAAGTTGAGATGGATGTAAGAAGCAAAAAGGAACTCGAGGATCTTTTAGCAGGAAAAGGTGGCGACAACTTCCCGAAACGTCGCGGTATCGACTTCTACCACCGTTATGAAGAAGATATTGCACTATTTGCAGAAATGGGCTTCAAAACATTCCGTATGTCCATCTCTTGGCCGCGTATTTTTCCGAATGGTGATGACCGGGAGCCGAATGAAGAAGGTCTGGCTTTCTATGACAAAGTATTCGATGAATTATTGAAGTATGGAATTGAGCCACTTGTGACGTTATCACACTATGAAATTCCACTTACATTAGTCCAAAAATACAATGGTTGGACAGATCGCCGTGTAGTTGACTATTTTGTTCATTATGCAGAAACGGTATTTAATCGTTACAAAGGAAAAGTGAAATACTGGTTAACGTTCAATGAAATCAACATTTCAACAATGTCTCCATATATTGGCAGTGGTATTCTGATAGATGAGGTAGAAAACAAGGAACAAGCGGTTTATCAAGCCTTGCATCATCAGTTTGTAGCAAGTGCCAGAGCGGTCAAGGCCTGCCATGAAATGATTCCTGACGCCCTGATTGGTTGTATGCTGGCTCGTATGGAAGTATATCCTGAAACTTGCAGTCCAGATGATGTATTGGAAGCACTGAAAGAAGATCAAAAGAATCTCTTCTTCACTGACGTCCAAGTCCGTGGCTATTATCCAAGCTTCATGTTAAGTTATTTTGAAGAAAACGATATTAAGATTGACATGCTGCCTGGCGATGAGGAAATATTACTGCAACACACAGTGGATTTCTTATCCTTCAGTTACTATATGTCAATGGTTGCCAGCGGAGCACCTGATAAGAAGAAGGAAAAAGGCAACTTCTTCAGTGGTGTGAAAAACCCTTATTTAGAGTCATCTGATTGGGGATGGCAAATCGACCCGAAAGGATTGCGCATTACCTTAAAGAAAATGTATGATCGCTACCAAGTACCGTTGTTTATCGTGGAAAATGGCCTTGGAGCATATGATAAAGTAGAGTCAGACGGCTCTATCAACGACGATTACCGTATTGATTACATGCGTGCACATATCGAGCAAATGAACGAAGCAATCAAAGAGGGTGTCGATCTTATTGGGTACACAAGCTGGGGTTGTATCGATTTAATTAGTGCAAGTACCTCTGAAATGTCTAAACGTTACGGTTTCATCTACGTTGATCAAGACGATTATGGCAATGGCACTTTAGAAAGAAGCAAGAAAAAATCATTTGATTGGTATAAACAAGTAATTACTACAAATGGAGAAGAACTATAGATAGAGCTTAAAAAGGGGGTGCCTCAAAAATGAGGCACCCCCTTCTTTTCAGTTTGGTGGTGGATTTCCCCACCAATAGGAGTGTCCAGAAAATGGTTCATTTCTGGACACTGTATTTTTTGTATTGTTTTTCTCCAAAAGAGATGAAATACGTGTCCATAAACTCGTTTCAAATTCTATGTCCATTTAATCGATTGCGATTAAGGTATGATTATAAAGAGAGGATATTGTAGGTTATAACCTTTATTCCCGGAACGTCGTAACTAGGTCGGGCAAAACCTGGATATAACGGAATTTCTACCTAGTTACGTGTTTTATACATAACTAAGTGAATTTGACCTCGGAATACTGTTCAACCCTTGATTTGACGGATTTTTCATTTGTTCATAGTTATGTGTTTCCGGGAATCCAGGTTATAAGTGGTCCCATTTTCTATACATGATTTCATTCGATTATACTGCATAATCGTTTATTCAGTGGAACTATAAAAAAAGAACCCTATGGGTATAGGGTTCCGGATACATGATTTTATCTAATTTCATGTGTCTTGTATTCAAGTCACGCCACAAGAGTATGGTTGACATATCATTTTGACTTTGAACATCTAGATAAATATAAATAAATAATAGAGA
>NZ_JBSQPW010000040.1:0-23787 GCF_055118575.1 Trichococcus sp.
GACGCGCGCCGAAGCTGCAGGGACAATATTAAAACATTTCTAAATAGGCAGTACACGTAAGGTTTCTGAACTTTGCATAGAAAAGATTGACACATACATGAGGAATCTAAAAATATTCAATCCCGGCAAATTCTGCTATACTAACGCTATCGAAAAAAGCCTTGTTATATGCTATGATGGCAAGAGATACATAAGTAAGGAGCGAATTTATTTGACTATCCGCGGTTCACTAGCAATCAATATCGGCAAAATCGCCCAGTGGGTTCTTCAGACATTCACCAAAGGCGGAACCAGTCTGCCCGGCAAACTGGCCGTCAAGTTGGATCCCGACGTCCTACAGCACCTTTCCGAAAATTTTGATGTGGTCATCATCACCGGCACGAACGGCAAGACGCTGACGACATCGTTGACTTATCATGTCCTGCAACAAAAATACCCGCATATTCTGACGAATCCGACCGGAGCCAACATGGAACAAGGCATCATCTCCACGTTCCTGGAAGGCTATTCGCGCAAAATCAAAAAGGAAAGAGCCTTTGCTGTTCTTGAGGTCGATGAAGCCAGCCTTGTCAAAGTGACGAAATTCATCAAGCCGAAAGTCATCGTGAACACGAATGTATTCCGCGATCAGATGGACCGTTTCGGAGAGATCTATACGATTTATCAGAAAATGATTGATGGCGCTGCTTTGGCTCCTGATGCCGTCATCCTGGCGAACGGAGACAGCCCGATCTTCAATTCCAAAGAGTTGGTGAACAAGCAGATCTATTTCGGTTTCAACCATGAGCCGGATGGCGATACTTTGGCGCATTACAACACGGACGGCGTGCTCTGTCCGAAATGCCAACACATTTTGCGCTACAAATTCAATACCTACAGCAACCTTGGGAAATATTACTGCCCACATTGCGATTTCAAACGTCCGGAATTGGCTTACGCTGTAACCAAAGTGAACAAACTGACGCACAAGAGTTCTTCCTTTGAGATAGATGGCCATCCATTCCATACAAATGTCGCCGGTCTGTACAATGTCTACAACGCCTTGGCTGCCTATTCGGTCGGCAAATATTTCGGATTGACTCCGGAAGAAATCCAAGCCGGTTTCTCGGCAGCCCAGCAAAAATTCGGCCGACAAGAAACGATCACCGTCGACGACAAGGAAATCATCCTGAACCTGATCAAAAATCCGGTCGGCCTGAATCAGGTCATCGATCTTCTGCATTATGAAGAGGAGCCTTTCAGCGTCGTCTCAATCCTGAATGACCGCCCGGCAGACGGAACCGATGTCAGCTGGATCTGGGACGGGAATTATGAGAAGTTTTTGGAGTTTGATATCCCCAAAGTGACCGTCAGCGGCATCCGTCAAAAAGAGTTGACTTTACGGATGAAGGTTGCCGGCATTCCGGAAGAAAAGCTTGAAGTTTTGCCGGAAATCACGGATGTCATCAAAGCCTTCAAACAGGCTCCGACGAAAAAAATCTACGTGATGGCAACTTACACCGCTGTGCTGCAACTCCGTAAAGAGCTGGCGAACCAAGGCTATATAGCGGAAAGGATGAAATAAATGCGACTACGTATTTGCCACTTGTACGGCAACCTGCTGAACACATACGGCGACAATGGGAATCTATTGATGCTCCAGTACTGTGCCCGTGAAAAAGGCGTCGATTTCGAGACGGAAATCATCAGTTTGGACCAACCGTTCGATCCCGATAAATATGACCTCGTCTTTTTCGGAGGAGGCCAGGATTACGAACAGTTCATCGTTTCTAAAGACATCCAGAACAAGGCAGAAGGAATCAAAGAATATATCGAAAACGATGGCGTTTTGTTGGCCATCTGTGGTGGCTACCAATTGTTGGGTCACTATTACATGGATGCATCCGGGAATAAAATCCCCGGCATCAGCGCCTTGGACCACTACACCCTGAGCCAGGACAATAATCGTTTCATCGGCGACATCACAATCCGCAGCGCGGAATTCAACGAAACCTATGAAGGCTTCGAAAACCATAACGGACGGACCTTCCTCGGCGAAAACATGCGTCCGCTCGGAAAAGTCGAAAAAGGGATGGGCAACAATGGTGAAGATAAGACTGAAGGCGCGCGCTACAAAAATGTCTTCTGTTCCTATTTCCACGGTCCTCTATTGGTCCGCAACATCCACTTGGCAAACCGCATCGTCGATATGGCCATTGCCCAGCACAACAAAAAAAATTAGAAGTAAAAAGAAGGAAGAGGAGCTGCCGCGTGACGGGACAGCTCCTCTTCCTTCTTTTTGGCTGTAGCGGACTGCTTGTCGGATTCTTTCGCTTTATCCGACAACTGCTTGCATCCCGATGAGTGCGACTTCACAAAAAAGGTTGCACCAGCATGATGAAACCCGCTGTTTCCTTTTTAAAAAGGTCCCTATTCCATCGCATACGAAAGGATGATAGTCAGCACCACAAACACCAACAGACCTACGATGAACGCCCAGGATTGCCATCTCGCCATGTTCAGCGTGCTTCCGATGCCAAAACGTTTTTCGACAAATATGGATGGATCTTCTGGGTTGTAATACCAAACACCCCACTTCCAAAAGCGCTCTTCATCCGCTTCCGTCACTTCATCCGGCAATTCCCCCGCTTCATTCAGGAACAACTTTTCGCCGCCTTGGCCGTATTTCCAGGTCAGATAAACGCTGTATCCGACTATGATGACCACAAACGGAATCGTCATGCCGAGGATCCATTGGGCACCCTTGTCTGCAAAGAACAAGGAAAAGAAATGTATACCACTCAACAGGAGTTGCGTCAGCACTGTCACGACCAGGAAGTAAAAGGACCAAGCTTGGCGGAACAATTTGCTCTGTTTACTAGACAGGTCGGACAGATACGGCGAAATCTTCTGCTTCGATTTGATGAAGGAATAGTGGCTGAAAAACATCATCGGAATCATCAACAATTGGATCGCCGGTAACATGAATACATTCACGTATGACTTATCGACGATCCGATCCGGCTCGTTCGAACTGTTCCAGTGAACCGGAAACTGTTCAGGTATCTGATCATAGAAATACAGTGTGACTGCTACCGTCACCAACAGGATGAACAGCTGCGCCGAAACGAAGACCGAATGGGAGACCACCTTCAGGTCCTTTTGATAGGCGGTATCGATGACTATTTTTGCCTTTTTTCCCTCTATTCTGATGCCATTCGCTTCTTTCCAACTGCGGAGCTGTTTCCGTTTCTGCAAGTACAGCAAGAAGGAAAGGAAGATGAAGACGAACATCGCAATCGTCACATAGATGCTGGTGACCATCTCCACTTGCTCTCCTTCATCCCACAGAAGAAAGAAAAAGATTGGCGCAGCTAGGCAGTATGCTACCGATAACATTTTGATAAAGGAATGCTTTTTTCAGCTTCAAAACATAAGGATCCTTCTGATGGGATGTCGGAACCGAAATCCCAAACGGCGTACCCAAGCGGCTATAATAAGGTGTAATCCCATTTACGACCCCGATAACCAAAAACAGAATCATCATAAACCAACTAAAGATCAGCATGCGCTTTCTCCTCTCCTTCCAACTCTTTCTCGATTTCATTCAGCCATCCGCGGAATGTTTCGTCTGTGACCTCAAAAATTTGTTTGTCGATCAGAATTTCCTTGAGCTTATCCTGGATCGCCGCTTTCGTGTGATCATTGGAAGCCATCATTGCGCGTTCGCTGACGAAATAGCCTTTCTGATTTTTCACTAGGACGCCTTCGTCCGCCAACAGATTATAGGCTTTATTCACCGTGTGCATATTGATGCCCAATTCGCCGGCCAGACTACGGACGCTCGGCAATCCATCGCCGAAAGACCATTCCCGTTTGAGGATGCCTATTTTGATTTGGTACATCAATTGCGTGTAAATCGGCGTATCGCTGTTCGGAAGAATTTCGATGAACATTTTTACCCCTCCTGTTCGTTATATAACAAGTATAACATTAGTTGTGGGATTTGCAAGCGTGAAACCAGGAGGCAGTTATAAGGTCGTTCATCCTCCGGTTAAGAAAGTTTTCGTCGGAAGACTGACCAACATTTGTGTCTGTCCTCCGATGAGCTGGGCCTAACAGAAGGACAGTTTGTATTTTGCCGCCCTGCTCCGGTGGATGACGGCTTCACAGGAGTTCCACGCCATTATTCACGCTCTCCACCGCTTCCGCACCCAAACCGACCAGATCTGCAGAACACAAAAAGGGGGTGCGACCGATAACCACCAGTCGTATCCCCTATTTACCCTATCATCCCTTAGTAACTTTCTTGTAAAGCCCTGATGCTGTTTTCCGTCACGACCGACGTATCGCAAAGCATATCGATTGGATGTTGTTTTTTGTTTTGGAAAGCAGCGACCAGGTAAATCACAGCCACAGTATTGCCGATATAGCGGCCGACGCCTTCGCGGATCAGGATGGTCGGCCAACTGAGTTTCTCTTCTTTGAAGCAGACGACACGGATTCCGAAAATCATTTTACCAAGTGTTTGCCCATTCGTGTATTTCGTCATCAGTACGAAATACCCTGCCAAGACCAGCAATTGGAAAAAACCGTACAGCGTGAAAGGAGAACCTCCATCCATACCGATTCCTCCCAAGGCGAAGAATGGCTTGATTAGGATCGCGATCAAGGTCTGTACAATCAACAGATCGACAAGATAGGCAAACAGTCGGATCCAAAAACCGGCGAAGACGTAATCCGGATAGCGGTGAAACGGGCGTTCCTGCTGATCGGACAACCGCTCGGCTTCGATCCAATCTGCTTTCTTTTTCCGGATTTCTTCCAAGCGCTCTTCATGCGAAGTGATTTGCTCTTCCATCATCACTCACCTCCGTAGAGATAAAGCAATCTCGGAGCAGCTGTTGTCCCGAAAGTGTCACGGAGCAGCTGCAGTTCAGAAAGCGTCTGGTTTTCCTGGCTCGTCAGTTTGGCCGCCGCCTGGGCGAACAACCAAGAAAAATCGGAAAACAATCCAGGTGTCGAAGTATAATCAAACACTTCGGCATCCTCCAGTTCGTAGGCAGCTTTCATCGCTATCAGCGCATCGTCCGTGTAGGCAATCTCATCCACCAATCCGAGCGACTGCGCTTGCGTACCGGAATAGATCATGCCGTTTGCGACTGCACGGACCTCTTCTTCCGGCATATCCCTTCCTGCCGATACGACAGTGACGAAACGCTGATAAGCCTCATCGACATAAGCCTGAAGCAATGCACGCTCCTCCTCCGTCATATCCCGATCCGGCGATCCGATGTCCTTAAGGCTGCCGGATTTGATCGTGTTGTATTCGATCCCCAACTTTTCAAGCAAGCCGGAGTACTCGATTGCCTGCATGATGACACCGATCGAACCAGTAGTCGTTTCGGCGGTAGCATAGATTTTGTCCGCACCGGCAGAAATGTAGTAGCCTCCGCTTGCGGCCGTACCTTGCATCGAGGCATAGACCGGAATTTCCTTCTCGGCAGCTATGCGGTACAACTTATCGTGCGCCTCCGCGCTCTCATACACACCGCCGCCCGGACTGTCCACAATCAGGAAAATCCCCTTGACGGTGTCATCCTCTTCGATGGCTTTCAATTGCTCCAAAAAAAGATCGTGATCATAGCTTGATCCGTCCGTCAGCATGCTGCCCGCCCCTGATTGGATGGTGCCCTCGATATGCAGCACCGCGATCCGATTGCCGGCATCACCGCTTTCCAGAACGTTTTCCTGCAGGCTCGTCCCCGGAATCAGGTTGCCGGTAAGTTGACTGAGCGAATCCTCCGTTTGGTCGGCCAAACGGGATGAAAGGAATTGCGAACCCAAAGACGCCACGAAAAGCACAAGCGCGATTGCGACCGCTATCCACCTCTTTTTGTTCATTATTAATCACTCCTTCTTATCTCGGTTATTCTTGGGGATAATCCTCGACCGGGCCTTCTTCCGCTTCAGGTTCGTCCGGTTCATCCAGGTACAATCCGGAAATTTCCTTGTACCATTCGAAGATATGCATGAGCAGAACTTTGAAGACAGCATATCCGGGAATGCCCAGGATGAAGCCGGTCAGCCCGAACAGTTTTCCTGCCGTGAGCAAAACGAAGATGATCGTGACGGGATGGACCTCGAGATTGCTGCCAAGTACTTGCGGCGAAATGACCCGTCCCTCGATGAATTGCTCGATCGAGAAAACCAACAGCACTTTTGCCAACATCAGCGGTGAATCCACTATCGCCACAATCACCGCAGGCACCATCGCAATGAAGGAACCCATGTAAGGGATGATGTTCAGGAAGCCTGCGAGTATCCCCAGGACGATGCCGAATTTCATTCCGATAATGGCATAGCCGATGACGAACATCAAGCCGACAAAGAAGGCGACAGTAATCTGGCCTCGCACGTATTGACTGATCTGCGTGTTGATTTTCCTCAACAGTTCGCCGATCGACTCCCGCAGATTTGTTGGAAAGAATTGCAGAAAACTCTGCGGCAACTTTTCCCCTTCCGTGAGCAGGTAATACAGAATGATCGGCATCGTGATGATTCCCACAAACGCGTTCGTCAAAATTCCTACGACGCTGCCCAACCCGCTGACCGTATTTGACAATACTTCGTTCAGCTTCTCGGAAACAGTGTTGAAGATGTCCGCATTGATTTGATTTATCTGTTCCTGCAAGGAAGTGAACCAATCATAATTGATGAATTCAATTGTCATGCTTTCGATTGCCTGCCAATAAGCAGGAAATTCACGGACAATCCCTATCGTCTGATCGCGGATGATCGGAATCAGGATTGCAACGCCCCAAATAATCAGCAACAGCACAAACACAAATGCAATCCAAATCCCAACAAAGCGTTTGATGCCTCTTTTCTCCATCAGCGTTACCATGGGATTCAACATGTAGTAAAAAATACCAGCCATTATCAGCGGAAAGCCGATGACACTGAAGAAACTGCCGATTGGCCCCAAAAGATAGGATATTTTTGAAAATACCAAGATGATCAGCAGAATCAGCAAGGTAATCAGCAGAACAGTCACGAATTTATTGTTCAGAAACCACTTTTCGAACCACGACAAACGATTTCCGGATTTCGTTCCTCTACGCGGAGCTCTTTCCATTTGGGTCACCTTCAATCTTTCTTCTTATAGGTAATGGTAGTGCCATCCGTTATTGTCGGCAAAATGTAAGGCGTCAAGTAGATGCTTGTTTCCAGGCGTTCTTCTTCCCAGTTTTTGAAAATCATGGTCGTATGGCCGATTGACTGCAGATTCTTCAGCACATGGGAGCCAATGTAGGATATGCGGTATTCTTGATCATCGAACAAAATCCGATCGCCATCCGCCAGTTCGAACCATTCCTGTGGTTCCACAAAACGATGGATAACGGAAACCTCCTGCAAGGGTTCCGTTGCACTGTCATCAAACAGAATGATCATCGGTTCCTTGCTATCTATTGCTTTTTCTCCAATTTGAACTACTTTGCTTTGCATTTACATATCCCCTTTTCAAACACTTTTTACAATTTCTATTCTATCACAGTTTATTGGGCATACCATCGATTATGCCATTGAAACCAAGTTTATTTGCCTGAAAAGCTTTTTTCTCTGTCATTGTGTAGGGCATTTGTTATAATGGAATTATCATAATATTTAGGAGGTCATTGAATGGAACAAATTTTATATCTTGGCTCTTACACGAAAAGAGAAAGCATAGGGGTTCATCAAATCATTTTGGACACCGAAAAAAAAGAATTGCGTGATTATCGTTTGATTGCGGAAGTCGACAGCCCTACTTACCTGGATTTATCTTCCGACAAAGAAACGCTGTACACAATTTCCAAAACGGATGAGGGTGGCGGCATCACTTCTTTCAAAAAAAATGAAAACGGCATCTATGACAAGGTGGGCGAAATTTCTGCTGAAGGTTCTGCACCTTGCTATATTTATTATGACGAAGATAAGAAATTGATCTTTACTGCCAACTACCATGGCGGCTATCTGACAGTATACGAAGAGAACGCTGATGGTTCATTCACAATGACGGACCGCGCACAACATGAGGGTTCGAGCATCCATGAAAATCAAACAATCCCGCATGTGCATTACAGCGCGCTATCTCCGGACAAGAAATTCTTGTTGGCTTGCGATTTGGGTACCGACGAAGTTTACACCTACACGGTTTCTGATGAAGGCAAACTGGCGGAAGTTGCCCGTTATAAAGCGACTCCAGGGACAGGCCCTCGTCATTTGGTTTTCCATCCAAACGGTAAAGTGGCTTACATGTTCGGTGAGTTGAGCAGCGATGTTGAGGTGTTGGCTTATGATGCAACAACAGGCACTTTCTCGTTACTGCAAGTCATCACGACCATCCCTGAAGAGCATACCGGTTTCAACGGTGGCGCGGCCATCCGCATTTCCGCTGACGGAAAATTCGTTTATGCTTCCAACCGTGGTCATGACTCATTGGTCGTCTATGCCGTATCCGAAGACGGCGAAACATTGTCTTTGGTGGAGTATGTCCCTACCGAAGGCAACATCCCACGCGACTTCAACCTGGATCCAAGCGGCCAATTCGTGATTGTAGCTCATCAGGATTCCGATAACCTGACTTTGTTCGAGCGCGATGCAGAAACAGGTAAATTGACGTTGCTGCAAAAGGACGTCTACGCGCCTGAGTGCGTTTGCGTGTTCTACTAGACTTCATACATTTCCCTCCACGTTCGGATGAACTTGGGGGGTTTTTGGTTATTGGCACAGCTGAGCAAAATAGTTACCTCGCTGAGGCACTCTCCTGTATACTCGTTGTATGTATCTTTTGAACGGAGGTTGGAGCTTATATGATTACCGGTTTTCACCATCTCACCGCCATCACCAAAGATGCGGAGAAGAACAAAACCTTTTACACCGATACCCTAGGTTTGCGTCTCGTCAAACAGACGGTCAATCAGGAAAACTTGACCGATCCTCACCTTTTTTACGGGGACTATCACGGAACCCCAGGAACAATATTGACCTTTTTCGAGTTGCCGAGAGTCGGCCAACGCCATGAAGAAAACAGTTTCATCCATGAGGTCATTCTGAAGATCCCTCGAGGCAGCCTTCCGTTCTGGAACAAGCGGCTTACCGAGCGGGCCATTCCATTCGTTGAAAACGATGAAGCAGGCTCCACTTTCCTTGATCCTGACGGCATGAAAATCAGCTTGATTGAGGTGTCCGAAGTTATTTCTCCCGATCAGGCAACACGCCACAGCGAGGTGCCTGCAGAACACCAGATCATCGGAATCCAGGGCATCCATTACACGGTGTCCAACTTGAAAAAAACGGAGGACTTTTTCCGCGATGTGTTAGGCATGAAATTGCAGGACCACGTTGCCCACCCCTTGTCTTCCCGGGATGAAGAAAGTCGGCTGATCCAATCCGTCAGCCTGAAGCCTTCCCGTCTCGGCAAAGGTGCCATCGACCACATCGCATACAGCGTTCCGGAGCGTAAAGATCTGGATAGTATCCTGGACAAGGCAAAGGAAAAAGAAATCACCGTTGAAAAAATCATCGACCGCGGTTACTTTCAAAGCCTATATCTGCGTGAACCGAGCGGATTGCGCATCGAAATAGCAACCGAGCAACCTGGCTTTACACTTGACGAAACCCTGGAAAATCTTGGAGAAGCGTTTGCCCTTCCTGATTTTCTGGAACCAAAACGCAATGCAATCGAATCCAATATCCTGAAAAGAAAGAAGTGAGCCCATGCAACATTTCAACACCGAAGAACTTACCACAAAACAGATGTACAAATTTTTGACCGGGAGCGTCGTCCCCCGCCCGATTGCCTGGATCACCACCCAGAATCCGGAGTCAAAGGTCGTCAATGCCGCTCCATTCAGTTTCTTCAGCGTCGCCTCGAATGTACTGCCGCTGATCAGTGTGGCCATTCTGAGGAACGACGGAAAAATCAAGGATTCCGCCAAAAATCTTTTGGCTTCCAAACAAGCTGTCGTCCATATCGTCAGCGAAGAATTGGTTGAGGAGATGAACAGAACGGCCGCCCAGCTGCCGGACACAGAGAGCGAAATTGATCTGACGGAATTGACGTTGACTTCCAGCCACACCATCACTGTTCCTGCCATCAAAGAAGCGAAAATCCGCATGGAAACCACAGTACATCAATATGTGCCATTGGCGAATGCTGAAGGCCAGGTACTGACGGATCTGTTCATTCTCCGCGTCAGAGATTTCCTTTTTGATGAATCGGTGTTCGATCAGGATAAACAATACATTTTGGCCGACAAGTTGGAGCCGGTGGCAAGGTTGGCAGGCAACGATTATTCCAAGCTCGGGGAGATTTTTTCATTGGAACGGCCTTAACGGCTTGGCAGTTGGAAAAAAGTCGCTATCTCGGTTGTTTGGATAACATCCGTTGCTGTTCAACCGACAGCACGCGGTGGCATCGGCTATTCATTTTTCTCCGATCTCCATTCAGCAAACCTGCCGGGATTTCCTCAACTGTTCGTACTTCTTCAATCATCGTTCAGCAGACTGATTGCTGTATTTTCGTGCGTCATGAAGGTACAACAGGCTGAGAGGCAGTGCCTTGCCCGCAAATCAAAAAAGCTTCAGCCGGATGTTTACCGGATGAAGCTTTTTTTACATAACTAGGAAGGTATAACTTTTTTCGAATTTAAAAGTGCTTCACCATAAGCGTTTCACAGATTCGCAACATGTTTCATGTCATCAAATGTGATGGCCAGCTTCACGGGTAGGCGCTTCGGAAAAGGAAAAAGGAATCCGTTCCGCTTTTCTTACATTTTCTGTTATTCCTTCGGCAGAACGCTTCCGATTTCTGCTTTGACGGCAGTCTCTCCGGTCACATCCAGGATGAAGTTTTTGACTTTGTCCATGTTTGTGATCACGACGACCATCGCGGAATCTTTTCCGGCTTCCTGCAATTGCGCCAGGTCAACTTTTGCAATCAAGGTATCAGCAGTAAGGGCTTGCCCTTCTTTCACGAAGATTTCAAATGGTTTCCCGTTCAGTTCAACCGTATCCAATCCCATGTGCAGCAAAAGTTCCAAACCGCTGTCCAACAGGATGCCTACCGCATGCTTTGTAGGGAATACGCTCAAGACTTTTCCTTTTGCTGGTGAATAGATGTTTCCGTCAGCAGGAATGACCGCGAATCCGTCTCCCATCATTTTTTGGGAAAACACTGGGTCTGCAACATCCGAAACAGGTACTACTACACCATTGGCAGGTGAATATAAGATTTCATTCTCAACAGGTATTTTCCCCTTTTTATCATCCTTCTTAAAAAAGCCAAACATGCTATCGCCTCTTCCTTTTTTTAAATGAGCTTCATGTTAAAATTAGTATACATTTATTTTACCATAAACAGTTCAGTATTGTGAATTTATTTTGCATCGCTTACATTCGAAAGCGTTCATTCATTTCCTTAAGAATCCTTGAAAAGGATTGGATAATCTTTTTCATTTCGCTATACTAGATGGTGAAGTATCAAAAAAATGCACAACAGAAAGGATATTATATGGAATTTATGGAAATACTGAAAGCAATCATCCTCGGCATCGTGGAGGGCATAACCGAATGGCTGCCCATCAGCAGCACGGGCCACATGATCCTGGTTGAAGAGTTCATCCAATTGGATCTTTCGCAAGCATTCAAGGAGATGTTCTTCTACGTGATTCAGCTGGGTGCAATCCTTGCGGTAGTCGTCATCTATTTTCACAAACTGAATCCCTTCTCCCCAAGCAAAACGAAGGAAGAAAAAACACAGACTTGGGATATCTGGAAAAAAGTTGTCATCGGTTGCATCCCGGCTGGCGTCATCGGACTGCCCCTGAATGATTGGGCGGACGAGAACCTACTGAACGCAACAGTCGTGGCCCTGGCGCTGATCATTTACGGAATTTTGTTCATCGTCATCGAAAACAAGCATAAAGACCGCGAACCAAGCATCACTGAATTCAGCGAGTTGTCCTATATGAAGGCTTTCCAGATTGGGTTGTTCCAAGCACTCTCAATTATTCCGGGCACTTCGCGCTCAGGTTCTTCTATCCTTGGTAGCATAGTGTTGGGCACTTCGCGCTTCATCGCGACGGAGTTCTCTTTCTTCATGAGCATTCCGATCATGTTCGGGATCAGCTTTTTGAAGATCATCAAATTCGGTTTCGACTTTACCGGACTTGAATTCGCCGTCCTTTTATCAGGCATGGTCACGGCTTTTCTCGTTTCGATCGTCGCAATCAAGTTCCTGATCGGTTACCTGAAACGCAATGACTTCAAAGCGTTCGGTTGGTACCGGATTGTCCTTGGGGCCGTCGTCCTGATTTATTTCCTGTTTGTCTGATAATCAAGTTTTGCCATCCTCTTATTTGTCATTAACTTAAGTGTATTGACGAGTAAGCGGCGATGGGAAACAGGACGAGGAGATTGGCGATCAAAATTCAGAAGCGGTGCTCCGTGCGGCATGCCAAATTGTCGAATAGTTGCGGTGGATCCGACAACTTGATTCCCGATTAAGCCGAGATTATCGAATGTTGAGAAACATTCAACAATTTCACATCATTTCTGACCGAAATTATCGAATAACTGAGGACCATTCAACAATTTGGTCTCATAGTCAAAAAAAGCGGGAATGCATTTTTATGCATACTCGCTTTTTTCAGTTGACCAATTGCTTGATTCGATGACATCGCTCTTCTTGAGATAGTTTTTATTTTTTCTCCTGAGGATGCAGACCTGCTTATTGATAATGATTATAATCTGCCGATTATACGTCATGTTCGTATTTTATTGCTGTTCCCAATTTTCCGCCTTTTGAATTGTGTCGAATGTATGGACATTGAGAATGAGATTCATTTCCGTTTGATTATAATGATTATAATCTAGCTTTTTTTAGTGCTATCATGGATGCATAAGAGAAAGGAGTGTCATTCATGAAAGACTTATTCAAGAATAAAGCGATGATTGCAACTATGATCAGCGGCATTCTTATCATTCTTGGCATTGTGTTGCAATGGCAAAACTTTGATACAGCTGCAGCCATCATTTTCGTGTTATCGTTCATCATAGGCGGCTATAAACAAGCAAAAGAAGGATTCATCGATACAGTTGAAAATAAACACCTGAACGTCGACATATTGATGGTGCTTGCAGCAGTTGGCGCCTCTTTGATCGGCTACTGGATGGAAGGCGCATTGCTCATCTTTATCTTCTCGTTATCCGGTTCGTTGGAGGAGTACGCGACCGATAAAAGTACCCAAGCAATCACTGCATTGATGAATATTGTTCCTGAAATCGCAAAACGCATTAACCCGGACGGCTCAATCGAGGAAGTCGCAGTCAAAGAACTCAAAGTCGGCGATACTTTATTGGTCCCTAAAGGCGCCAGCATCCCGATTGATGGTACGATCGCATCGGGCCAAGGGCTGATCGATGAAGCAGCCATTTCAGGAGAGTCCGTCCCTGTCGAAAAGACTGTCGGCGATGATATCTTCGGCAGTACAATCAATCTGAGCGAAGCATTGACGATGACTGTCTCGAAGGAGTCCAAAGATACCCTCTTCGCCAAAATTATCCGCATGGTCGAAGAAGCACAAAAGACCCCTTCGAAGACGGCAAGCTTCATCAACCGCATCGAAAATACTTATGTCAAAATTGTTCTCGTTTTTGTTCCAGTCATGATTGCCGTCTTTTATTTCCTACTGGATTGGGGTTGGAATGAATCATTCTACCGCGGCATGGTACTGTTGACTGTCGCCTCCCCTTGCGCATTGGTGGCGTCGGCCACTCCGGCTGTCCTTTCCGCCATTTCCAATGCAGCCAAACGCGGTATCCTCTTCAAAGGTGGCATCGCGATCGAAAACTTTTCGGCGATGGATTGCATCGCATTCGATAAAACAGGCACACTGACGGAAGGAAAACCCGTAGTTACAGAAGCCAGCTATCTGGCAGGCACGGATGAAAAGCACATCATGTCAGTCGTCTATGCTTTGGAACATTCCTCGACCCACCCGATTGCCTCCGCTCTGGTCCAACATCTCGATACGAAGGAATATGTGAAGTCCCAGATGGATTCAATCCAGGACCTTACCGGCTTCGGATTGGCCGGTGAAGCATTCGGCAGCCACTGGAAAATCGGCAAAAAGACTTTTGTCGTAAATGATGAATTGGATGAGCCTCCGTTCGTACAGGAAGCCTTCGCGCTACAGAACGAAGGAAAGACCGTCATTTACGTTTCCCAGGATGACAAAGTCGTGGCCTATTACGCTTTATTGGATACGCCCAAGCCAGAAGCAAAAGACATGATCGCCTTTTTCAAAGCCAATGGTGTCCATACCATCATGATCACCGGCGACAATGAAGCGACTGGACAGACGATCGGCAAACAATTGGGAGTGGATGAAATCCGCGCAAATTGTCTTCCCGAAGATAAAACTACTATCCTGAAAGATCTTCAGAATAAGTATAAACTGGTCGGGATGGTCGGAGATGGCGTAAACGACGCACCCGCACTAGCGAACGCCGACATCGGCATCGCTATGGGCGAAGGAACGGACATCGCCATGGAAACGGCTGATGTCGTTCTGATGAAGAGCGAACTTGACAAGTTGGAATATTGTTATGGATTGTCGAAGAAGCTGAAAAAAATCACCATGCAGAACATCATCTTTTCGATCACCGTCATCCTTATCCTGATCCTGTCTAATCTGTTCCAAGTCATCAACCTTCCGCTCGGGGTCATTGGACACGAGGGCAGCACAATCCTGGTCATCCTGAACAGTCTGAGGCTTCTTGCGAAAATCCCTACCCACCATATACAGAGCACTTCAGCAACTGCCGGTAAGACTGCGGGCTCCGGACTCGCACACGAAAAATAAACACAAAAAGGGAAGCGTTCGGGTTTATGACTCCGAATACTTCCCTTTTTTCGCTTATATCGTGAACGGGAGCTCACCACCGGAATCAAGTTGCGCATCTCCGGTAAGGCACTCGCTTCCCGGAGAAGACCTGTGGCTGTTGACCTGACCCCCGGCAAAGATATCCTCGCCGATGGACAAAAATACGCTGAAGCATGAACTCCGGTAAAGCCTCTGTTTACCGGAGTTCCAGAGTAAACATCCCTATTGTAATCACGAAAAACAAGTAAAAAGCTGTGGCTGCTTCGAAACGAAACAGCCACAGCCCGATATTCTGGTTTAGTCTTTCTTAGCCGGGAAGAATGCGTCGTACAGCACTTTGACTGCTCGGGCTTCATCCTTTTCGTTGATGCCGAACATGATGCTGACTTCAGATGAACCTTGGTTGATCATTTCCAGGTTGATGTCCGCTTCAGCTAATGCGGTACATGCTTTCGCAACTGTACCAACGGAATTGACCATACCTTCGCCGACGATCATCAATAAACAGATGCCGCCTTTGACCTGAACATCGTCCGCTTCCAATTCATTCTTCAAACGGTACAACAACTCTTGTTCCTGCTGGATCGTAATCTGATTAGCGCGCAGGATGATCGACAAATCATCGATACCGGATGGCATGTGCTCAAAGTTCAAGTTGAAATCTTCGAAAATCTGCAACACTTTGCGGCCGAATCCGACTTCGCGGTTCATCAGGTATTTACCGATGTAAATGCTCATGAAGCCGGTCGAGCTCGCAATCCCGGAAACAATTTGTTTGTTTTCAGGTTTCGTTCTGGTGATGCTGGTTCCTGGAGCAGACGGATTATTGGTGTTTTTGACGACTACCGGAATTCCGGCGCTGAATGCCGGTTGCAGAGCTTCATCATGGAAAACCGAAAATCCGCTGTAGGACAGTTCACGCATTTCACGATAGGTCAATTGTTTAATTTTTTTAGGGTGCTTGACCATTTTAGGGTTTGCCACATAAATGGCATCAACGTCCGTGAAGTTTTCATACAGGCTCGCTTTGACACCATTGGCGACGATTGCACCGGAGATATCCGATCCCCCTCTTGAGAAGGTTAGTAATTGTCCATCTTTCGTGTACCCGAAGAAGCCCGGGAACACGATGATTTCTTTCGAATCCCGCAATGCATAAAGATTCTTGAAAGATTCCGGCAATACCCGTGCATTCCCTGGGTTGTCGGTTACCAAAAGGCCGGCATCCTTCGGGTTGACGTATTTGGCAGGGATTCCCTCTTTATTGAAAAATGCGGCTACAAGGACAGCGCTGTTGTCTTCACCGCTTGCTTTGTAGGCATCCAACGCATACAATTCGTTGTAGAATTTTGTCTGGATCAATTTCTCATAGTTTTTGGAAATGATGTCCATAACACTCGGATCGATTTCCAACTCATCGACGATATCTTGATATCTTTTCAAGATTGTCTTCAGCGTTTTTTGATGATCTTCTTTATTTTTCACCTCATCAGCCAACTTGATCAACAGGTCCGTAACTTTTTCGTCCGAGTCATTGCGCTTTCCGGGCGCCGAGACGACCACGATTCTTCTGTCTGCGTCATCTTTCACAATTTGCAATACCTTTTTCAATTGAGTCCCATTCGCAAGGGAACTCCCGCCAAATTTAATAACCTTCAAACCGAACACTTCCTCGCTTGATTTCTTTAATGATTTTTTAATTTTGTAATTGTATTTTCATTTATGCTTTAGAATATCATCATATCACGGCTATGGCAATTACCTTTTCAAACTTTACATCATTTGTAACATATTTGTATTGTTAATGCTATGGCCATTTGCAAAAAAAGGAATATACTATGAGTTAACTTATTGTAGGAGGTTTCAAATCAGTGAAAAAAAATAATTCTTGGAGGATCGTCGTCGGATTATCCGTAATCGCAAGCATCAGCTCTGCTTTGTTCAAGTCGAACCGAAATGCCGGTAAGAGCCTAGCAACATCGTACACCCCTTATATCGGCACATGGAAAAATGACGCTCAGTCCTTGAAGGTTGAAATTACTGATAATCTGGAGATTCTCCTGAACAACAAAAAATTAAAGGCGACGCTTGAAGAAGCCAAACCAAACGAAT
Organism: Trichococcus sp.; assembly: GCF_055118575.1. Lineage (NCBI taxonomy): Bacteria > Bacillati > Bacillota > Bacilli > Lactobacillales > Carnobacteriaceae > Trichococcus > Trichococcus sp. The sequence goes on from NZ_JBSQPW010000040.1 coordinate 17,025, forward strand.
TGGTCTTCCGCGACCATTTCGGCTATTACCTGATTCTGAAGAAAGATACGTCCCCTACCCTGACCATCTATGATGAGGCGGAGGAACAAGAACTCTACTTCAAACGCGAAGCCGATAACTGAATAAGAAAAGCTGAGCGGTAGCAACGTGACCGTGCCGGTCAGTTGTATCACGTCTCTAAGTCATCATAGATGACAAGAACCATGACAAGTCGAACAGGATGTCTTGGCTCGTAGAGACAAGAGGTTCCTTTTTCCTTTTCTGAAGGGCTTACCCGTGAAGCTGGCCATCAAATTTAATGGCATGAAACATTTTGGAGACCCGTGTAACACCTACGGTGAAGCACTTTTCAATTCGAAAAATTTAATAGTTTCCTACTGTATGACCAAAAGCAAGGACTGCCCCTTTTTCTCGAGGCAGTCCTTGCTTTCTTTTAGTCAACATCCGGTCAGGTTTGTGGCTTGATCTTCCAGATTTCATCCGCATAACGCAGAATCGTGTAATCTGATGAAAATGGCCCTGAGCTTGCAATATTCATCAGTGCCATGCGATTCCATCTGTCTCTGTCGGAAAATGCCTTATCCGCCTCATATTGCGCTTGCAGGTAGCTGTCAAAATCCTTCAGCAGGAAATACTCGTCATTGTACATGACCAACGAATCGAAGATATCCCGGGCTTCAGTATCGACGCCTGGAATCGTTCCATCAATAAGCAGGTTCAGGATTCGTTTCAATCGCGGATTCTTTTCGTAGATATCCCTTGAATTGTATACGCCATTGCGGTAGTATTCCTGCACTTCATCGCTCTTCAGTCCGAAGATGAAGATGTTGTCGTCGCCCACATGATCACGTATTTCAACATTGGCTCCGTCCAATGTCGCCATCGTGATGGCACCGTTCGACATCAGCTTCATGTTGCTTGTGCCGGAAGCCTCCTTGCCTGCAAGAGAGATCTGTTCGCTGATATCGGCAGCTGGGATGATCAATTCTGCCAACGACACGCCGTAGTTCTCCACGAAAGCAATCTTGATTTTGTCGTTGAGGGTAGGGTCGTTATTGACCATATCCGCAATCGCGTTGATCAGCTTGATGATCTGTTTCGCGTAATAATAGCTAGGGGCAGCTTTAGCACCAAAGATGAAGACACGTTTCTGCAGATTGATTTTCGGATTATCCTTCAGTTGCAGATATCTGTCCAAAATATGCAGAACGTTGAGGAGCTGGCGTTTGTAGGCATGCAATCGTTTGATCTGCACATCGAACAAGGCAGTCGGATCGATTTCGAGATTCATTTCTTTCAGCGCATAGGCCGCAAAACGTTTTTTGTTCGCCAGTTTGACTTGCTCAAGCTTGTCCAGAACAACCTTGTTATCGCGATGCGCCTTCAGAATTTTGATTTCTTCCGGATCGCTCTTCCATTCCGTACCGATCGTCTCATCGAGTAAAGCGGTCAGATTTTCATTAGCGATCTGCACCCAACGCCTTTGCGTGATGCCGTTCGTTTTGTTGTTGAATTTTTGCGGATACATGACGTAGAAGTCGTGCAGCGTGTCAGCCATCAGGATATCCGTATGCAGTTTGGCTACACCGTTGACGCTATGGCTGCCGATGATGGCAAGGTTGGCCATCTTGATCTGGCCATTGGCGATGATGGCAGTGCGCTGGGATAATTCTTCCCCATATAAAGGCGTCTTTTTGTCGATATGGCGGCGGTTAATTTCTTGGATGATCTGGTAAATGCGCGGCAACAGATCCGCAATCATCGTTTCCGGCCAACGCTCCATCGCTTCCTGGAGAATCGTGTGGTTGGTATAGCTGACTGTTTTCTTCGTGATTTCCCACGCTTGATCCCACGTCAACCCTTCCTCGTCCAACAAAATCCGCATCAACTCAGGAATTGCCAAAGTCGGGTGGGTATCATTGATGTGGATTGCGATTTTATCCGGGAAAAGGCTCCAATCCAGATTCAACCGTTTAAAATAACGGACGATGCTCTGAACACCGGCGGATGAGAAGAAGTATTCCTGTTGGACACGCAGAAGCCGTCCTTCATAGTTTGAGTCATCCGGGTACAACACTTCGGTGATGCGTTTCACTTCTTCACGTTGTTCTTCCGTCGAAAAACGCGCTTCATCTCCATAAGGGATTTCCGCTGACCAGAGGCGCAGATTGTTGACTACGCCATTATTGTAGCCTACTTGAGCCGTATCGTAAGGAACCGCAAGGATATCCCGGGTATTTTCATGATGCACACGCAATTTGCCGTCCCCATCCTGCGTAAAGCTGACATCTCCGCCGAAACGGACGATGACGGCCTTGTTCTCCTTGCGGACTTCCCAAACATTCCGGTTGCGCAACCAATTCTCAGGCAATTCGATCTGATAGCCGTTGATGAATTTCTGTTTAAAAAGACCGTAACGGTAACGGATTCCGTTGCCGTTTCCGGCAAGGCCGGTCGATGCGATCGAATCCATGAAGCAGGATGCCAACCGACCAAGACCTCCGTTCCCCAAAGCCGGATCGACTTCGGCACGCGCCACCTCATCCAAGTCCAAGCCTAGCTCTTCCATGCCTTGTTTGACACAATCCAATATACCCATGTTCAGCAGATTACTTTTCAGCATCCTTCCCGGCAGAAATTCCATCGAGAAGTAATAGATTTGCTTTTCTTGTTTCTGGTTATATTCCGATGTAGTTTGGATCCAATCCTCGGAATAACGTCCACGGACCAAGTCCCCAAGCGCAATGAACTGCTCCGTTTTTGAACCCGATTCATAACCATATGCAAATAATTCTTCAAACTTTTTTTGGTATTCTTTTTTGAATTCTTGAACGTCAAATGCCATATATGCTTTCAACTCCTCTTATTCGTTTACTAATGACCGATAAACGTCCAGATAATCCTTAGCGGGTTCTTCCCAGCTGAAATCGCGGCTCATCGCTTCGCGAACCATTACTGCCCATGCTTTCGGTTGGTTCTCATATACATCCAGCGCGCGATAGATGGTACCCAACAGTGCATAACCGCTGAAGTCCATGAAGGTAAAGCCAGTTCCTTCACCTGTATAGGCATTGTAAGGAACAACCGTATCCTTCAGTCCACCTGTTTCATGCACAATCGGTAAAGTACCATAGCGCAAGGAAATCATTTGCGACAAGCCACAAGGTTCAAACGCGGAAGGCATCAGGAACAGATCCGCGCCTGCGTACATCTGTTGCGCCAAGGAAATATCAAAATCGATGACCGCCGCAAAGCGATCAGGGTATTTGGCGGCAAAGTAACGGAATGAATTTTCGTATTCCGCTTCGCCTGTTCCGAGTATCGCAACCTGTACATCACGTGAATTCAATAGTTCTTCGGTTTTTTCCTGAACAAGTTGATAGCCTTTCTGATCCGTCAAGCGTCCGACGCTTGTGATCAGTGGGATATCGGGATTCACTTCCAATCCCAAACGTTCCTGCAGGGCCGCTTTGTTTTTGGCTTTACCGGACAAATCGTCGGCAGAGAAATGGTATTCCAGTTTCGGATCGGTTTCCGGATCATTGACATCGTAATCGATACCATTGATGATTCCTTTGATCTTCCAACTGTTGTACTGGAGTGTTCCCTCGAGCCCTTCACCGAATTCCTGCGTTTGGATCTCATTGGCATAAGACGGGCTGACCGTCGTGACGACATCGGAAAAATTGATGCCGCCTTTCATGAAGTTGACGTTCTCATAATACTTAACGCCAGCTTCATGGTAGGTGTTCATGCCTGTCCCGAAGATGCTCGTCAAAATGGAAGGATCGTAGACGCCTTGGAAACGGATATTGTGGATCGTGATGACTTTGCGGATGCCTTGATAGGCTTCGATCCAGTGATATTTATCCACAAGCAGGACCGGAACCATAGCCGTATGCCAGTCATTCACATGAACAACATCCGGAATGAAGTCAATCTTTTCCATCATTTCGCAGATCGCCAAGGAGAAGAAACCGAATCTTTCGGCATCGTCCATTTGACCGTACAAGGAGGGACGATTGAAATAAGCCTGATTATCGATGAAATAGTACGTCACACCGTCCAGTTTCAAGGATTTTATGCCACAGTACATGCTTTTCCAGCCGACTTGTACGCGGAAATGCAATACTTCTTCAATGTCCGCTTTGTATTTTTCCGGCATGGTCGAGTAGTACGGAAGCACTACCCTGATATCCACGCCTTGTTTCACTAATTCCTTCGGCAATGCGTACGCGACATCGCCGAGACCGCCTGTTTTGAAAAAAGGAGCGGCCTCACTAGCGGCAAATAAAATTTTCATCGTGCGCATCCTTCTTTCTAGACAGTGATTGTTTTATTTTTTTCGATGACAACTAGATTATCTTTCGTGCCTTTCAAAGTGACGCCGGGTCCGATAGTCACATTCTTGTCCAGAATGCAATATTCGAGGACTGCGCCTTCACCGATCCGCGATCCTTGCATAACCATACTGTTGCGAACTTCGGCATCCTTAGCGATATTGACTTTACGGAAGATCAAGGAATCCACGACTGTCCCTTCAATGACGCACCCAGTAGCGAATTGGGAATTTCTCACATGAGCGCCTTTCGAATAATAAGTTGGCGCACCGTTCTTCACTTTTGTGATGACGCTTTGGCTGCCATGGAACAGCGCTGAAAACTTGTTTTTTTCCAGCATTTCCATATTCGCCTTGAAGTAGGCATCGATGGAATCGATGTTCGCCATGTACCCTGTATATTCATAAGTGTTGACTTGGTATTCCGGAAGATAGTGTTCGATCAGTTTATCCGAATCCAGTGTCAGGCCTTCAAGTTCAGCCCGCTGGATCAATTCCAGCATCTTATCCGCTCTCATGAAGTACATATTCATGTTCATTGCAAGGCGCTCAAGATCTTCAGGGGCATCTTTTGCATCAGTCAAGTGCAACAGATATTCGTCACGATCGATCTTCAATACTTTTTCATGCGGTCTGTTTTCCAGGAATGCTTTTGGAAGGCTCTTATAGACGACAGTGATGTCGCCCTCCTTCGCCAAATGATGCTGCATGACGGCTTTGATGTCGACGTTGGCCAAGATTTTACTGCCCATGATGACAACGTATTCGCCTCTGGAGCGCTCGATGAATTCCTTATGGTTCATATAAAAATCCGGTGCATCGCCATTTTTCTCCTGGATAGCTTTGAGCAATTGTTGGGAATAAGTGAATATCCCGCCGGCCAGGCCGGACTCAAGATCCCAAATGGATCCGCTGCGGATATGATCGTAGACCGAACGGCCGCTTCCGGCGATGAACATACCCACCGATTTGATTTCAGCATGGCTGATGCTTGAAAGATTGAAGTCAATCAGGCGATAACGGCTAGCGAATGGCAATGAGGCAATCGGGCGGACACTCGTCAAAGGGTTTAAGGCTGTCTCGTCCTCGGTCAAATTTAAAATGGCACAGATACTATTCATCTTCATCTTTCAGTCCTCCTATAACTTCAGCATAACCAACAACTTCGATTTCACCATTCTTGCCGATGACATTTGCATTGTCGGCGATTTTAGCATTTTCCCCAATGATGGCATGCTCGATTGTGACATTTTCACCGATCGTAACATTTGCCATAACGAGACTATCCCGGACAACTGATCCGTTACCGACGCGAACGTTCTGGGAGAGGATCGAATGGGTGATTTCGCCTGCAACGTAGCAACCATCAACGACCATGGAGTCCGTCACATCAGATGACTCTGTCAAAAATTGCGGAGGGGATACCGGATTTTTCGAATAGATGCGCCATTCTTCGTCACGGATATTTAGGGAATGTTCCGGATCGAGGAATTCCATATTCGCTTCCCAAAGGCTTTCGATCGTACCGACATCTTTCCAATAACCATCAAATGCATATGCAAAGCAATTTTCGCCGTTTTCAAGATAGGTCGGGATAACGTTTTTGCCGAAATCTTCCATTTCGCGCTGTTTCGCTTGATCTTCCACCAAATATTTACGCAGTACTTGCCAATTGAAGATGTAGATCCCCATTGAGGCCAGATTGCTTTTCGGTTCTTTCGGTTTCTCGTCGAATTCGATGATGCGGTTTGTCTGATCAGTGTTCATGATTCCGAAACGTGGCGCTTCTTCCATCGGAACAGGGATGACACCAACAGTCAAGCTGGCATTGTGCGCAATATGGAATTCCAACATATGGGAGTAGTCCATCTTGTAGATATGGTCCCCGGACAATACCAAGACGTATTCAGGGTTGTATCTGTCGATGTAAGCGATGTTCTGATAAATGGCATGCGCGGTCCCCTTGAACCACTTTTCGCCATCTGCACTTGAATAAGGCTGAAGGATAGTCACTCCACCATCTCTGCCAGTCAGTCCCCACGACTCACCATTTCCGATGTGTTCATTCAATTCCAAAGGCTGGTATTGTGTTACAACCCCAACTTTATTGATGCCTGAGTTAGCACAGTTGCTTAAAGCAAAATCGATTATGCGATATTTTCCGCCGAACGGAACGGCCGGTTTGGCAGTTTCGCGCGTCAATTTCCCTAGCCGAGTGCCTTGCCCTCCAGCTAATATCATTGCGACCATTTGATTTTTCATAGTATCAGGAAGATTGCCTCTTCCTTTCGCCTCCTTTTCATCATATCTCTGTGTGGATCTATTTAATGCCTGCTGAATAAATCCCTAATTTTTAGCTTATGGGATTACCAAGGGTTCCATTCTTGGTAATCTCATCCATCGGATGAGATTTAAAAAAATGCG
>NZ_JBSQPW010000041.1:0-23746 GCF_055118575.1 Trichococcus sp.
AACACCGCCGTTTATTTTTATTATACGCCACAACGAGGGGAACTCTACATAGATACAGACTCAATAGCTTACTTATTTTTCAACGATACACTACACTAGTGTCGGAAACAGGCGCTGAAGGACACATCGGGAGAAGTTGATGGTACGTTTTCTGAAAAAATGCATGCAGTCCGGTAAATTTTGGTATAATGAAAGGATAGCAACAAAAAACAGAACGACTTTTCATTTGCGCAACGGGATGGCTTAGCTTCTCGTTAATTTGAAATGATAGGGGTATGAGTCGGATTTTGTAATAACGATATAGGAGCGCAAGGATGTCAGATCAGAAGGTTTATTTATTATTAACGGACACGGGGTCGGTGTTGACCCGGATCATCAAACTGTTTACGCAAAAAAAATACAATCATGTATCCTTAGCGTTTGATGAGGCGCTGGCGGATACATTCAGTTTCGGCCGAAAAAAAGCCAATAACCCTTTTATAGGGGGGTTCATACACGAAGATGTGACCTCTGATTTCTACAGCCAGTCCAAATGCGCGGTGTATTCGTTGACTGTGTCAGAGGAACAGGCGGCAGTGATGAGAGGCTATGTAGCTTCATTCGAAAAGGACAATGAAAAGTACCATTACAATCTGATGGGGTTACTGCCTGCTCTGTTCAATATGGAGTGGGACAGGAAAAATTATTATTTTTGTTCGCATTTTGTTTCGACTGTTTTAGCGGAGGGAAAGGTGTTGCAAGCCAACAAGCCGGTGACACTCATGAGGCCGACAGATATTTTGGAAGCATTGCCGTTTGTTCTTTTGTACGAGGGCAAACTGTTTCAATTTAATGAGCTCTCCATGAGTGCCGTTGAGCAAGCGCCGATAATTGAAGCCGAGAAGATGATCGCATCGTTAGAAATGGATAGTGCTGACCTCCTTTTTCCGGATAATTTTTTGCCTGTCCCTGTCCTTTAATCAGCTGGATGCATTGAAGTAGTCGAAAGGAATATGAAAGAAAAATAAAAGCATTGACTTATTTCTAATTTAGATTTAATATTTAAAGAAAGATAATGAAAGGAGTTGCAGCATGATGAGAAGAAGTAGCACATACAGAACGACAGCTTGCCATGCTGTAAACACTTTATTAGTCATTATTATGCCCTAGGATTCAAACTATTCAATTAGTTGAGTCCTATTCTTAGTGAATCGGGGCTCGACGCAAGCTGAAGCCCTACGAAACATGAGGGCTTCTTTTTTATAAATATACGGAAAAAAGGGGAGACAGCAATGCGTAGTGATATAATCAAAAAGGGAATAGATAAAGCACCACATCGTTCCTTGCTGAGAGCAACTGGACAAATCAAAGAAGAGGCGGATATGGACAAACCGTTCATAGCTGTCTGCAATTCCTATACAGATATCGTTCCTGGACATGTGCATTTGAGGGAATTGGGCGACATCGCCAAAGAAGCGATCCGTGAAGCCGGCGGGATTCCTTTTGAATTCAACACGATAGGTGTCGATGACGGGATTGCGATGGGTCACATCGGGATGCGCTACTCATTGCCATCACGCGAAATCATTGCCGATGCCGCTGAAACGGTCATCAACGCACACTGGTTCGATGGTGTTTTCTACATTCCGAACTGCGATAAGATCACACCGGGTATGCTGTTGGCGGCTGTCCGCACAAACGTTCCGGCGATTTTCTGCTCAGGCGGCCCGATGAAGGCTGGACTTTCTGCTACAGGGCAGGCTCTGACATTGTCATCCATGTTTGAGGCGGTAGGTGCTTTCAAAGAAGGCAACATGACCCAGGAAGAATTCTTCGATATGGAAGCTAACGCTTGCCCGACTTGCGGTTCCTGCGCGGGGATGTTCACAGCCAACTCAATGAATTGTTTGATGGAAGTATTGGGATTGGCATTGCCGTACAACGGGACTGCTTTGGCTGTCAGCGATGAACGAAGAGAATTGATCCGCGAAGCGGCCTTCAAGTTGATGGACTTGGTTAAAAAAGACATCAAACCGCGCGACATCATCACTGCTGATGCGATCGATGATGCCTTCGCCTTGGATATGGCTATGGGCGGTTCGACGAATACGGTACTGCATACATTAGCTTTAGCGAAAGAAGCCGGAATCGACTATGATATGAACCGCATCAACGAAATTGCCGAATCAACCCCATACCTATCAAAAATTGCACCATCTTCTGCTTATTCCATGCATGATGTGCATGAAGCAGGCGGCGTGCCGGCAATCATGAATGAATTGATCAAACATGGCAGCCTGCACCCTGACCGTATCACAGTCACCAGCAAGACAATCCGCGAAAACGTTGCGGATCATGAAATCAAAAATGAAGCAGTCATCCATAAATATGAAAATGCTTATTCTCCGGTAGGTGGCTTATCCATCCTGAACGGTAATATTGCTCCTTTCGGCGGCGTCATCAAAGTAGGCGGTGTGGATGCCGACATCAAAAAATTCGTCGGAAAAGCGATCTGTTTCAGCAGCCATGATGAGGCAGTGGAAGCGATCGATAACCGTACTGTCAAAAAAGGCCATGTTGTCGTTATCCGTTATGAAGGCCCTAAAGGCGGTCCGGGAATGCCGGAAATGCTGGCGCCAACTTCTTCCATCGTGGGCCGCGGCTTAGGCCGTGATGTTGCACTGATCACGGACGGACGTTTCTCCGGTGCCACACGCGGTATCGCGATCGGACACATCTCACCGGAAGCAGCTTCAGGGGGTCCAATCGGCTTGATTGAAGATGGTGATGAAATCGTCATCGATCTGGAGCACCGTACAATCAATGTAACAGTCGCTGACGAAGTGCTGGCAGAAAGAAAGAAAAAGCAAACCCGCTTCGTCCCTAAAGTGAAGACAGGCTGGTTGGGGCGTTACGCAGCTTTGGTTACATCAGCCAATACCGGCGGCGTTCTGAAGACACCGGATGAAATTTTTGCAGAATACGAGTAAAACAAAAAAATGCAAAACAAAAAAATCCACGTCGGAGTTACCGGCGTGGATTTTTTGTTGTGTTGCAATACAGTTCATTCGTTTGCATCAAAGAGCTCATTCTTCGTCGCGGCCCAGTGCAATCTGCATCTCGCGAACGGTCTTTCTGTCCAAATTGAAGATGAACTTGAAGCAAATGAACATGATGATGTAACCGATCAATGGGAACAGAGCAGCCATATCGCGGATGGCCAGTGAGTTCTCGACGGTCCATGTCATAGCGTCTTTAACATCCAGAGTAGGGATCAGGATAGCGATGGATGCAGGGATGAATGATTGGCCGAAACCTTGTGCGACTTTACGCAACATGGAATAGGTTGCATAAACGGAACCTTCATTGCGGCTGCCGGTCTGCCATTCCTGGTAATCGATTGCGTCAGCAACCATTCCCCAAGTGTAAATCGTTGACCCGAAGGCGAAACTGTTGGCGATAATCTGCATCGTAATCCAAAGGATCGGATTTTTGATTTCGACTAAGTAAAGGAAAGCATATACAGCGACGGAACCGACCAGTGGCCAAGTGGACAATTCTTTTTTGCCCAGTTTTCCGACTAATGCACCTCCGAGGGCAGTACCCACAAACAGCGGGATAATTTGAGTCAGGATGGAGTAAGAGCTCAAGGTTCCGTCTCCGTAGTACATCTGGTAAGTCAATTGGTGCAATTGGTTCCCGCCCAAGATGAACAGGATTTGTGCGATGGAGGCAAGAGCGATACCCAAAATTGCACGATTGCGGAAGAAATCCTTCAATGTCTTGAAATAATTGAATTTTATTTCTTCACCTGCAGTCTCGACATGCTGAATGCGTTCCTCCGTATTCAGATACAGAAGCGCAAAAGCAATGATGGAAACGATGCCCAAAATGACTGCAATCGGGAACATTCTTTCGCCACGGAAAATACTTGCTGTTTGGCCATTTTTTGTGACTTGTTCATAAGCGAACAACGGAATCAGGATGCCCAGAGGAACACCGGCGATGATGTATCCCCAAGAACGGGCGTTGGACAAAGCAGCACGTTGTGAAGGTTTGGAAGTCATCACGGAGCTCAGAGCGCCGTAGGGAACATTCACGATTGTATAGGTGATGTCCCATAAGATGTACCCACCGATACACAAAGCAAGTTTAGCAGGATAGGACCAGTCAGCCGCATCGATGAACATGACGGTTGCCGCCAATGCCAGGAATGGGGAGCCGCGCAGAATCCATTGTTTGAATTTCTCGCCTTTTTTGTTTGCACCCATGCGATCGACGATTGCGCCGATGATTGGATCGTTGATGCCATCAAGAATTTTTGTGACCAGGATGATGATTGAATAGTGGGCCAAGGAAATCCCTATGTATTGTGTGTAGAAAATGAACATGTAGCTGGAAATTAAAGTGAAACTCATATTGCAGCCGAAGTCGCCCATGAAATATCCAAGCAGGTCACGGAATCCGAATGGACGCTTCACTGCGCCAGTTACTTGATGTTGAGCCATTTTGAATCTTCCTTCCATAATGATTATTTTTGACAAGAAGAGCGAAAATAATAGCGTGATATTCGTATCATAATATGAAATATCTTTTCTTAATCTGATATGAGTATAGTAAGAAAACGTATCCAAGTCAAAGCCGACCATGGAAAGAATCAAAAATATAGCCAGTTCTGACAAATTTTTGACATATTCCCATAGACTGGTTATTGCTCTAGGCCCAACCCAGTAAAGAATGTTCCAAAAATAGACGCCCGAACTTACCATCTTCGACGGATGCTTCCATATGAAGACAAAAAGCTGACAATCGCAAACGTGGTAAACTGTGAATGCGTTTAAATTATTTTTTTGAAAATTCCCACGGGGGCTTATCATGCTCTGTTTGATCTGCTATAATATCACAATGTGAAACGATTTCCTGGTTAGTGAATCCAAATACTGGTTTTTGAGGAGAGAGTTCTGGGAAATGAGATGGCATACAAATACTGAAAAAGTATCGAGATTATAATAAGAAAAGGATGATCAGAAAAATGGTACAAAAAGAAATATCAAACGCGAGCACAAAAGTCCAATCGATAGATCGGGCCTTATCGATCCTTGAAACCTTGGCGGACTACCCTAGCCTCAGCCTGATGGAATTGAGCGAAAAAGTCCATCTTCATAAAGCAACAACCCACCGCTTGGTGAACTCTCTGATGGAGAACGGCTACATTGACCGTAATCCTGACACTAAGCAATATCGCATTTCCTTGAAGATGTTCCATCTCGGGAACAAACGTGTCCACAACATCGACTTTTTGAACGTGGCCAAAAGCATGATCCGTCAGCTTTCGGACGATACAAAACAGACCGTACATTTGGTTGTTGAAGATAACGATGAAGTGCTGTACATCGATAAGTATGGTGAATCCCGTGGTGTGCGGATGCAATCAAAGATCGGTACGAAAGCGCCGCTTTATTGCACTGCGGTCGGGAAAGCGCTCCTGAGCACCCGTCAAAACGCTGCAGTCCGTGAATATTGGGACAGTATCGTTCCGGAACAAAAGACCGGACGCACAATCACTACTTATGAAGAGCTCATCAGTGAATTGGATGAAATCAGAAGGAATGGTTACGCTCTCGATGATGAGGAATTTGAAGAGGGCATCGTCTGCATAGCTGCAGCATTCTCGAGCGCAAGGGAAGTTGCGGCCGGTGCGATCAGCATCTCCTTGCCATTGTCCAACATGGTCGATAAAGACTTTTACACTGGAAAAATTTTGGAGTATTCCACAAAAATTTCACACTTTCTCGGGCACTTTTGATCCTTTCCGATCGGATGACGATGAAGCTGCAGCTCCCCACAAACACATGATCCGTGCGTTTGTGGGGAGCTTTTTTGTGTTGGGTTTTGTTTTTTTCAGGCCATGCAGGAGTATGCCACAATTTCTTCACAATTAAACATTCATTTTTATATTTCTGATGAAATTTCGTTGACATAAAAGATGGTAAATTCTATAATGAACTCGAGTTATGATACTGAGTTCCACAATGCGAAACCATGAATGGAGGATGACAAATGAGCGTCAAGAGAGATACCCTGGCTCAATTACAAGAGAATTACCTGTTTGCAGTCGTGCGCGGAGTTTCCGAAGAAGCAGGTTATGAGATTTCAAAAGCAGCTTATCAAGGAGGCATCAAAAACATCGAGGTGACATTTTCGACACCGGGTGCTGAAAATGTTATGCGTAAACTGTCTGATGAATTCGCAGGTACGGATATGGTTGTAGGTGCAGGTACGGTATTGGATGATGTCGCTGCGAGAATTTCAATCATGAACGGAGCGAAATTTATCGTAAGCCCTTCCTTCAACGAGAAAATCTCGAGAATGTGCAACCTTTACACTGTGCCATACTTGCCTGGATGCGGATCTGTTACAGAGATTCAAATGGCTCTGGAAACTGGCTGCGAAGTAGTGAAGCTTTTCCCGGGTGGTCTGTTGGGTCCTGGATTCATCAAAGATGTTCATGGTCCTATTCCTTGGGTTGACGTGATGCCATCAGGTGGCGTAAGCATTGAAAACATGGATAAATGGATCGCAAACGGAGCATGGTCAGTCGGTGTCGGCAGTGCCTTGACAAGAAACCTTAAAGAAGGCGGCTATGCAACTGTAACTGCTGCAGCTAAAGAATTTGCAGATCGCTTGGCTGAAATCAAAGCGCAATAATCAATACTATCCAAAATAAAGCTCGGAAGGGGATTTCTTCACATGTCATTTATTCATGACGACTTTATGCTACAGTCCGAAACGGCCAAAAAACTTTATCACGAATATGCGGAAAGCATGCCAATCTTCGATTACCACTGCCATTTGGTCCCACAACAGATTGCTGAAGATTATGAGTTCGAAAACATTACGGAATTATGGTTGGGCGGAGATCACTACAAATGGCGCGCCATGCGTGCGATGGGAATTCCGGAAGAAAAAATTACCGGCAATGCTTCGCCTGAAGAAAAATTTGAAGCATGGGCCTACACTGCTGAAAACGCAGTAGGGAATCCGTTGTTCCACTGGACAGCCTTGGAATTGAAAAAGTACTTCCATATAGAAGAAACACTTACCAGTGCCAACTGGAAGGAAGTTTATGAGGAATGCAATCGCGTGTTGAAAGAAGAAAAGCTGACAGCGCGCAAGTTGATCCAAAATTCCAACGTCACCTTCATTTGCACGACAGACAACCCTACAGACACTTTGGAATGGCACAAAGCAATCGCCGAAGATGAGACATTCGATGTTGCCGTCGTTCCCGGGTTCCGTCCGGATGAAGCCTTCGCTATCCAGGATGCAGTCAAGTTTGCTGGATTCATCGGAAAAATGCAAGAAACAACCGGCAAGCAACTGAGCACATTCACTGAGTTGGTTGAAGCAATGGAAGAGCGAATCCAATATTTTGCGGATCATGGATCGAACGTTTCCGACCACGGCTTAACCCAAATCTACTACGCTGAAGCCACGGATGAAGAGATTGAAGCAATCTACGCCAAAGCGATTGCTGGCAACAGTGTTTCTGAAACGGAATACGCAAAATACCAAACACGCTTATTGGTGGAACTGGGCAAAATTTATGCTGCCAAAGACTTCGTGATGCAATTGCACTTCGGCGCCATCCGCAACAACAACAAACGCATGTTTGCCGCATTAGGGGCGGATGCAGGTTTCGATTCGATCCAGGATCAACCGAACGTGTCCTATGCTTTGAACAATCTCCTGGGTGCAATGGACCTGACGAACGAACTGCCTAAATTCATCGCTTATAATCTTGATCCAACTTATTTCGACTTGGTGGGAACTGCGATCACGAACTTCCAAGTGAACGACAAAGGCATCAAGAGCAAGGTCCAAATGGGCTCCGGTTGGTGGTTCAACGACACCAAGTACGGCATGTTGAAACAATTGAAATCATTATCGGAAGCAGGCTTACTGATGAATTTTGTCGGCATGCTGACGGATTCAAGAAGCTTTATCTCCTATACGCGTCATGAGTATTTCCGCCGTATCCTGTGCGATTTCATCGGTGATCTCGTGGAACGTGGAGAAATCCCGAATGATGCCAAGTTATTGGAAAAGCTGATCACGAACATCAGCTACAACAACGCTGTAGAATACTTTGATTTTAAAAAATAAAAAACAAAAAAAGAAGAGGAAGTGTTTTTGAAATGGAAATGTCATTCAGATGGTACGGTCACGAGGACCCTGTTACTTTGAAAAATATCCGTCAAATTCCTGGCATGAAAGGAATCGTTACTGCAGTTTACGATATCCCGGTTGGTCAACCGTGGCCATTGGAAAGAATCGAAAAATTGAAAGCGGACGTAGAAGCAGAAGGTCTATACATCTCTGTCATTGAATCTGTTCCGGTTCACGAGTCCATAAAATTGGGTCGTCCAGACCGTGATCAATACATCAGTGCCTACAAAGAAACCTTAACTAACTTGGGTAAAGCAGGAATTCCGGTTGTATGCTACAATTTCATGCCGATCTTTGACTGGACGCGTTCCAACTTGGCATACGAATTACCGGATGGTTCAAATGCGTTGATCTTCGATGAAGAAGAAGTAAACAAAATGGATCCCCGTACGCTTTCTCTTCCAGGATGGGACGAAAGTTACAATTCTGAAGAAATGAATGCTTTAATGGATGAATACAAAGAAGTCGACGAAGAAAAACTATGGGAAAACCTGGAGTACTTCATCAAAGCGATCATGCCTACGGCTGAGGCAGCTGGCGTGAAGATGGCAATTCACCCGGATGATCCTCCATACAGCATCTTCGGATTGCCTCGTATCATTACAGGCGGAGAAGCATTGAACCGCTTCATCAAATTGTACGACAGCGAATATAACGGTGTAACGTTATGTGTTGGTTCATTCGCTTCAGATCCTAAAAACGATGCAGTAGCAATCCTGAAAGATATGCTTGCTAAAAAACGTGTGAACTTCGTGCATGCACGTAACGTGAAATTAGTCGGCGGACGTTCATTCGAAGAATCTGCTCACTTGTCCGAAATGGGATCCATTGACATGTATGAAGTGGTTAAAGCATGTGTGGAAGGCGGCTTTGAAGGTGCAATCCGTCCAGACCATGGCCGTATGATTTGGGGAGAAACTGGTAAACCAGGTTATGGTTTGTATGACCGTGCGTTAGGTGCAACTTACCTGAATGGTTTGGAAGAAGCAGTGAAGAAAAACTTAAAAGCTCAAAAACAACAATAAGAAAGAAGGAAATTAACCATGACAAGCCCATTCGTTCATGATTTTACCGATAAAGTAGTAGTAGTTACAGGTGCAGGTGGAGTATTATGCTCTTTCTTCGCAAAAGAGTTCGCTAGAGCAGGCGCTAAAGTTGCTCTTTTGGACTTAAACGTAGATAACGCGCAAGGATACGCTGATGAAATCGTTGCTGCCGGCGGCATCGCTAAAGCATACAAAGCCAACGTTTTGGAATTACCAAGCTTGCAAGCTGCTAAAGAAGCAGTTGTTGCTGATTTGGGTCCAGTTGACATCTTGGTCAACGGTGCTGGCGGAAACAACCCGCGTGCAACGACTGACAATGAGTACCATGAAACTGATTTGCCTGAAGGAACAAAAACTTTCTTCGACTTGGATCAAAGCGGTATCGAATTCGTATTCAACTTAAACTTCTTAGGTACAGTATTGCCTACACAAGTTTTTGCTAAAGACATGGTTGGCCGCCCAGGCGCTAACATCATCAACATCTCAAGCATGAACGGATTCACTCCATTAACTAAAATCGTTGCTTACTCAGGCGCGAAAGCTGCTATCTCCAACTTGACGGAATGGTTAGCTGTTCACTTTGCACACGTAGGTCTGCGTGTCAATGCGATCGCACCAGGATTCTTGGTTTCAAAACAAAACCAAGCACTGCTGTTCAATGAAGATGGCACACCAACTCCTCGTACAGGCAAAATCCTTGGAAGCACTCCAATGGGCCGTTTCGGCGAACCGCAAGAATTGATCGGCGGCTTGTTGTTCTTGGCTGACGACAAAGCTGCAAGCTTTGTGAACGGCGTCGTATTGCCGATTGACGGCGGCTTCAATGCATATTCAGGCGTATAATTTAAAGTAATCGAATAGGGCAGATAGAACGAAGTGTTTCATACAGTTCAATGCTATCTGCTCTGTTTTTTTTGAGAACAAGTTAGGAGAGAAAATAATGTCTACACACCCAACACAATTTACCAAACAAAAAAAATTCTTAGTATGTGTCGATTCCGATGGTTGCGCAATGGATACGATGAATGTGAAGCACGAGCGTTTCTTCGGTCCTTTGGCAGCTGATGAATATGGCATCAAAGATCGCGAAACTTTCTTGGCTGACTGGAACCGCATCAACTTGTTTTCAAGCACACGCGGCATCAACCGTTTTAAAGCTTTGGTTTTGACTCTGCAAGTAGCGCAAGAAAAAGGCGAAAACGTAGGGGATATCACTGCCTTGACTAACTGGGCGGAAAACGCGGCTTCCCTATCAAATGCTTCTTTGGAAGCGGAAATTGCGAAAGCAACTTCTGAAGATCTGGAAAAAGCTTTGGTATGGAGCAAGAAAGTTAACGAAGGCATTGAAAAGGAATTGGCTGGCGAAGACAAACCGTTCCCAGGCGTTCTTGAAGGCTTGACTAAAATCCACGGCTTGACTGATGTCGCGATCGTGAGTTCCGCCAACAGCGAAGCTTTGAACAGCGAATGGAATCGCCATAATTTGATGCAACAAGTGGATGTTGTCTACGGACAAGAAGTAGGCAGCAAAGCAGATGCTATCGCTGATCTGTTGACGAAAGGTTATGCAGCGGACGAAATTTTGATGGTCGGCGACGCACCTGGCGATGAACAGGCAGCGACGGTCAATGGGGTATTCTATTATCCGATCCTCTTCGGAAAAGAAGAATTCTCTTGGGAACGTCTAAGCAATGAAGCAATCGAAAAATTCCTGAACAAAGAATACGCAGGCGCTTATCAAGAAAAAGTACTTGGAGAATTCCACGCTTTATTGGCTCAATTCGATTAATCAGATTCATGATATCAAGTTGAAAACATTACGTTATCAGGAGGAAAAACAGTGCCAAAATTAGTTGATTTAAAAGCAAAACCGTATAACCTGAACGACAAACAGGTCGAGTGGGTAAATGATACAATCGCCGGTATGACAGATGAAGAAAAAATTGGGCAATTGTTCACGAACCTTTTCTTCTTCGGAGATGATGCCTTCTCAGGCAACGATTTCACCAATAAGGAAATCATCGAAAAATTCCATATCGGTGCCGCACGTTACCACGGAAATTCGAAAGAAGACATCCAGGATCTATTGAACGACCTGCAATCCATGTCCAAAATTCCTTTGTTGGTTGCAGCGAACTGCGACTCCGGCGGAAACGGCGCATGCAGCGAGGGTACTTACATCGCTTCCGGTGCTCAGGCTGAAGCCGCAGGCGACCCACTGGTTTCTTACCATGCCGGCTTGGTTTCCGCGCGTGAAGAAAAAGCTTTAGGCGTCAACGTCAACTTCGATCCATGTGTGGATATCCTTTACAACTGGAGAAACACAATCGTGAACACGCGTGCTTACGGTACCGATGCAGAAACTGTCATCAAATACACAAATGCTTATTTGGATGGATTGACTGCTGAAAACGGCGAAAACATGGAAGATGGCGTGATCCAATGCATCAAGCACTTCCCTGGCGACGGAACCGAAGAACGCGACCAACATTTGGTCCTGGGCGTTAATGAATTGAGCCCTGAAGAGTGGCGCGCTTCATTCGGTAAAGTTTACCAAAACCATATCGACCGCGGCGTTGAAATGATCATGGCCGGACACATCGCTGTTCCTGCTTTGCAAAAAGAATTGAACCCTGCTTTAGAGGACAAAGATATCATGCCTGCAACATTGGCTGAAGAATTGATCCAAGATGAATTGAAGACTGAATTAGGCTTCAACGGCTTGGTAATCACAGATGCAACCCACATGTTGGGTATGACGTCCGCTATGCGCCGGGAAGATTACGTTCCAAAATCGATCGCTGCTGGTTGCGATATGTTCCTGTTCTTCAACAACATCGAAGAGGACTTCGGCTTCATGCTGAAAGGCTACCAAAACGGCGTCATCACGGAAGAACGTCTGACCGATGCGTTGCGCCGTATCCTGGGCTTGAAAGCTAAATTGCACTTGCCTGAGAAACAAGCAAATGGTACGTTATTGCGCACACGCGAAGACTTGGAAGTCATCGGCTGTGAAGAACATCTGCAATGGAGAGCGGAAGCTGCTGATAAAGGGATCTCTTTGATCAAGGATACCCAAAACAATCTGCCGATCAATCCGGTCGACCACAAGCGCATCCGACTTTACATGCTGGAGGGCGAAAAAGGCGGCATCACTGATAACGGTTCGAAAGCGCAACAACTGTTCGTGGAAGAGTTGGCGAAGCGCGGCTACGAAGTGACCGTCAACGAACGAGGCTCCCGCGTCAAAGGCGCTACGCTGAAATACCGTGACGAAGTAGACTTCGCTTTGGAAGTTGCCGATATCGTCGGTTACGGCGCGCAAAACAATTACCGCATCCAATGGAGCACTGCCATGGCGAATGAAGTTCCTTGGTTCGTATGGGAAGTTCCGCATGCCTTCGTTTCATTGAACTTCACGACGCACCTGCACGATGCGACAATGGTGAAAACATTCGTCAATGCTTACCACAACAATGCAGAAACGATCAAACAAGTCATCGACAAACTAGAAGGCAAAACTGAATTCAAAGGCGGCCACAACGACCTAGTTTGGACCGACAAATGGCAAGCTAAATTATAAAAAGTGTGTGATGATTCGCGTTTAGATACCCGGACGTTGGAGTGAACAGTGGATGTCCACCTCTTTTGTGGACAACCACTGTTTGCGAAACGGGAGCGGTATCTGCGAATCAGAACCGTTCTATAGGATACGATGAATTGCGTTTAGAGGGTGAGCACTAAGAGGATATTACGAGAACGGCCGCTTTTTGGCCGTGACGTAATATCAACTTAGGCACTCAAACGTCACAGTGCGACGTTTGAGGTCTTTGGCCATTTAAGTACTGAGCCTACTGAGGCACCTTTTGCTTGCAATTCAGAATTCAACTACAAGGATAAGGATGCACTGTGCCTTTTTGTTCACATATCTCCCAAAACACTGCTGTATCAAGTAAAGCCGAGAATATTTTTTCTCGGTTTTGTTTTTTTGAACAACAAAAAACACTCTCGGTCAATAATCTCGAAAATGTAAGCATTTCCGGGCATTGAATTGTAAACGCTGTTATTTTATACTCTAAAGTGTCAAAGAGAGGGAGGTGACACGTATCATTGAAAAGTTGTTGATCGGATATCACGTCAAGGGACAAGCTTATGCCCTTGATTTCCATACACACCCGCAATATGAAATATTCCTGTTCCATGGCGGAAATTGTCGATTCCTGGTCGGTAATAAAATCTATTATCTTCAGCCTGGCGACTTGCTGATGATGGATGGGATGACAGTTCACCGTGCCTACATCATCGGAGATAAGGATGCCTATGAACGCAGCATCGTCCATTTCGATGCCGAATGGATAGCTCCTTTACTGAAGGATCTGAACATTGACTATCTGCTGCGATTGTTTACTGAAAATCGCAATGGCCTCATTCGGACTTTCCGGAAGAAGGATGAACTCCTCTTGGAAAATGCTATCCGGGAAATGAATCATTTGCAACAATTGGACCAATCCTATGCAAATGAAGCCAAACGCAAACTTTCTTTAATCCAGTTGCTTCTGATGATAGATTCTTCAACCGATAAGATCGTAGAAAAAGGACAGGCTTATGTCGATGAAAAAACGCAGATAGCGGAGAAGGTTTCGGAATACATTTTCAGGCATTACTGTGACTCGTTCACTATCGATGATATCGCCTCTACCCTTAATTTGAGCAAGTCCTATTTGTCCCATGCCTTCAAAGAAATCACAGGAAACACCATCATGGCTTATGCGATGGGATATCGGCTATCACAAGCATGCACGGCTTTATTGATGGAACCAACCAAATCCATCAAGATGATTTCCGGCGAATGCGGTTTTGAAAGCGATGCTCATTTCAGCAGGTATTTCAAACAGAACATCGGCACAACCCCAAGTAATTACAGAAAAAACAATAGAATCAGCATACAAAAAGGAGAATGATGAGAATGACAGAAAAAGTGAAATTAGGAATTATTGGTTATGGTGCAGAAGGTGGCATGTACGCTAGTTTTTTCAAAAACAATGATGAGCGCCTGAATGACAATATCGAGTTGGCGGCAATCTGTGATAATGATCCAGCAAAAAAAGCGAAAGTTGCTGCAGATTTTCCTGAATTGCCATTTTTCGACAACTATATGGACCTGTTGGAATCGGGTACAGTCAACGCAATCGTTACTACTGTTCCCCACTATGACCACTGTGTGATCGGTATCGACGCGTTGAAACGCGGCATCCACTTGTTGGGCGAAAAGCCGGCAGGTGTTTATACGAAAGATGTTGAACGTTTGATTGCTGCAGCTGATGAAAACCCAGAAACGACTTTCGCTATCTTCTTCAACCAACGCACGAATCCGCTTTACCGCCGTGTGAAACAACTGATGGACGAAAAAGCAATCGGCGATCTGCAACGCGCTACTTGGATCATCACAACTTGGTGGAGACCGCAAGGCTATTACAACCAAAGCGCATGGCGTGCAACGTGGGGCGGCGAAGGCGGTGGCGTCTTAGTCAACCAAGCGCCTCACCAATTGGATTTGCTGCAATGGATCTGCGGAAAACCTGAAAAAGTATATGCGAAATTGCAATATGGTGCCGGCCGTAACATCGTAGTTGAAAATGAAGTGAATGCGTTATTGGATTTCGGAAACGGCGCTACCGGTTCATTCATCACTTGCACAAACGACATCGTCGGAACGGACCGCTTTGAAATCTTCGGCACGAAAGGCAAAATCATCGTCGAAGATTCGAAAAAATTGATCGTGAAACAATTGACAGCTCCGGAAGCTGAACTTTCCGAAAACATGGATATGCAGGATGTCATGAAATTATTCATGGGACAAATCAACATGGCCGATTACGTTACTGTAACGGAAGAAGAGTTCGAGACACCACAAGGTCTGCAACACATCTCAGTGTTGAACAATTTTGCTGACCACGTCGTAAAAGGGGAGCCTTTATTGGCTAACGGCAGAGAAGGCATCAACGGGGTTACTTTAGCGAACGCTATGCATTTGTCCTCATGGTTGGATAAAGAAGTGGATTACAATGTGGACGGCGACCTGTATCTGGCAGAATTGAACAAACGCATCGCTGAAGAAGGAAAATTCGAAACAAAAAAATAAGAAAGTGACGTGATCAAGGATGATAAGAGCGGCAATAATCGGATTAGGAGATGTATCGCCTGTCCACAAATATGCGATCGACGCCAGCGACAACGGTGAATTGGTTGCGGTCTGCGACATAAATGAAGCCTTGAAGACCAAATATCCTGACGTGCCTTTTTATGCAGACGTTGAAACGATGTTGGAAAAAGAGGATTTGGATGTTGTACATATCTGCTTGCCGCACTATCTGCATTATCCGATCACAAAACTTTGTGTTGAAAAAGGCGTGCACGTTTTCCAGGAAAAGCCTTTAGCTTTGGATTATGACGAAGGGTTGAAGACGCTCGCGTTGGCTGAGGAAAGCAGTAAAAAAATCGGCGTGTGTTTCCAAAATCGCTACAACGAAACTTTTTTGGAACTGAAAAAATTGCTGGCAGATGGAAATGTTGGGGCTGTGACAGCGGTGAAAGGATTGGTGGCATGGCACAGGCCTGAAACCTACTACACAACAAAACCGTGGCGCGGGCAGATGGAATTTGCCGGCGGAGGATCGATCATCAACCAAGCTATCCATACGCTTGATCTGATGCAAGTCTTGGGCGGGGAAATCGAGCGCTGCAAAGCCAGTCTGTCGAACATCACAGATTATGACATTGAAGTTGAGGACACTGCTGTTGCGAATTTCACATTCAAGAACGGCGCGCGCGGATTTTATATGTCGACCAATGCTTATGTCGAGAACTCCAGCGTGGAATTGCAGGTCATCACCGAAAAGGCAAAATTCACGATCAAGGACAACTGTCTGTATCGTTCGGACAGTTCTGGCGAAAAAGAACTGCATCTTCGGGACACGCCGATGCAAGGGACGAAATTTTATTATGGTCCGAGCCATTCTGCCCTGATCCAGCGTTTCTACAATGCAATCGAAGCAGACACGGATGATTATGTGACGGTCCGCGAGGCTTTGCCGGCCATGCTGATGATCGATGCAATGAAGAAATCTTCAAAAGAGAACCGTACAATCGAAATGGAGGAAATCATAAATGGCTAAAGTCAAGATAGGTGTACAAGCGTCAACAGTCAAAAAGAGTTTTGAAGAAGTAGGGCCTTATGAAACGTTGAAAAAATTGCATGAAATCGGCTATAATTCGATCGAAATTTCGCAAGTGGCGACAACGCCTGAGAACATTGCTGAAATTCAAAAAGCAACGGCTGATTTCGGCATGGAAGTAGCTTCCATGAGCGCCTCCTTGAAACCGCAAGTTAAAGACGGCGAATCTTTGACGACACACTATGATAAAATCGTAGCGGACTGTAAAGCAGTGGGAACGGATTTGTTGCGCATCGGCATGTTGCCGATCGACGCGATGGCTAGTCTGGATAAAGTGCTGGAGTTCTGCCATGACGTCAATGAAGTGACGCAAAAACTGAAAGAAGACGGTATCACCTTGTATTATCATAACCACCACATCGAATTCCGCAAATACGACGGGAAATTCCTGCTGGATATCATCCGCGAAAAAGCGCCATTGTTGGGCTTTGAGCTGGATGTCCACTGGGTGCAGCGCGGTGGCGCAAATCCACTGGAAGTCATTAAAGACTACAAAGGCAAAGTGGAATTGATCCATTTGAAGGACTACCGTATCGCTGAAATCCCACAGGATGGCTTCGATGCTTTATACAGTGGGGATGTTGCCAAGTTTATGGACTACTTCACAAACACAATCCAATTCGCTGAGTTGGGAACAGGCAGTCTGCCGTTAAAAGAAATTATCGAGGAAAGCATCTCGTCTGGTGCACGCTACCTATTAGTGGAGCAGGATGATACATATGGAGTGGATCCGTTCGAAAGCTTGAAGATTTCTCGTGATCACTTACTGGAATTGGGTTACGGAAACCTGTTCTGATGAATCGGATGAAGAAGTTCGGGGAATATTCTCTTCGGACTTCTTCCTATTATATTTAAAAATTATGGAGGTCATACGAGTGGGAAATAAAGATGGAATGAATTATGCCCCGAAAGGGAAAATCAACAGGGTAGTGGAACCGGGAGCATTCAATGTCGGTGTAACGGCACTGGACCATGGGCACATCAATGGCATGACGAACGGACTGATTGAGGCCGGCGCCACAATCAAATACGTGTACGATCCGGATGCGGATAAAGTTGCTAATTATCTGGAATCATTCCCGGATGTGACAGTCGCTGCATCGTTGGAACAGATCCTGGAAGATCCGGATATCCAATTGGTTGCCGCTGCTGCGGTCCCTAATTTGCGCAGTGCTTTGGGTAACCGCGTCATGCTGGCGGGAAAAGACTACTTCACTGATAAAACCGGCTTCACGACACTGGAGCAACTGGAAGAAACCAAAAAAGTGGTAGCTGAAACCGGAAAAAAATACTGGGTCTACTTCAGCGAACGACTGCATGTGGAAGGTGCTGTTTTTGCTGGCCAATTGATCGAAGAAGGTCGGATCGGACGCGTCATCCAAGTGACCGGATTTGGACCGCATCGACTGGATAAAGAAAAACGGCCGGATTGGTTCTTCAAAAAGGAACAATACGGCGGCATTTTGGCCGATATCGGCAGCCATCAGATTGAGCAATTCCTTTACTATACAGGCAACGATGATGCAAAAGTACTGCACAGTAAGGTAGGCAACTATAATAATCCGGATAAGCCTGAATTGGAGGATTACGGTGATGCAACGCTGGTTGGCAATAATGGCGCAACCTTCATCTTCAAAGTCGATTGGTTCACTCCGGACGGCTTGGGGACTTGGGGCGATGGCCGTACCTTCATCACAGGTACGGAAGGTACGATCGAGATCCGCAAATACATCAACGTGGCGACAGAACAAACGGGCGACCACTTGTTCTTGGTGACGAAGGATGGCGAAGAACATTACTCCTTGACTGGTGAAGTCGGATTCCCGTTCTTCGGCGAAATGATTTTGGACTGTGTCAACCGCACTGAAAATGCGATGACACAGGAACATATCTTCAAGGCGCAGGAATTATGCCTGAAAGCGCAGGAACAGGCACTGAACATCACTGCAAACCTATAAGAAAAGCTGTCCCTTTCTTTGCTTCCGGATGAACCGGATGGTGGAGAAAGGGATTTTTGCATTTTTGGGCAAGGTGAGCGTGCAACTTGAACTCTGGCCGGCAGCTTGTTATGATGCGGATGAAGAACTATTGAGAGAATGAGGTGAAAGGATGCAAACATTGATCATAGTCAGCCACCCATCGCTGACTGATTCGAGCGCGCAAAGGTTTCTGTGGGAAAGTCTCCCGGCGGAAGGGGTGACTTGGCACCATCTCGAATCGGTGTATCCGGATGGCGAAATCGATCGCGAAGCCGAACAGCAACAACTGCTCCAGTATGACCGCATCATCTTCCAATTCCCGTTCTATTGGTACAGCTCGCCTGCTTTGTTGAAGCAATGGCAGGATATCGTCCTGACGGATGGTTTTGCCTACGGGACTAACGGAGGCAGGTTGTCGGGGAAAGAATTCGGCCTCGTCTTGGCACTCGGTGTGAATGAACGTGAATACCAGGCGGGGGGCAGGGAAGGCTTTTCGATTTCGGAACTGACCCGACCGTATCAGGCGATGGCGAAGAAATGCGGCATGGTGTACTTGCCGACACTTGCTGTTTCTAAATTCGATTATCTGAATGACACCAAAAAAAAAGAATTACTGATCACTTATCAGCAATACCTGACCAAAGTCAATGATGCCAGTCTAAAGGCTTCGGAGAACTGGTTCATACTCCAGTTGCAGTCGCTCGGGAAAGCTGGACTTTCCGATGCGGATCAGCAACTGGTGGAGCATCTGCTCGCCGTTTTGGAAGGCAATCGGGAACAGTTGGATGACTTGGCGTGGACGTTGGCACAGATGGAAGGCAATCAGCTTGGATAAAGCTAAAGCGAGGGACGAAAATGGAAACAGAAAATTGGGTGCAGGAACAACTGGATCATTTAGTGGGTGCGAGTAAGGATTACCGGCAAAAAGCACTCTTCCAGGAGACAAAGAAGCTTTTCCAGGAGCAGTATCAACGGATGGGACAAATGGAAGGCGAACTGGATGGACGGATCTGGAGCCCGCGAGAGTGGTCGAATTAGGAACCGTAAAAAAATAGAGGACAGCATTAAAGCTAGAATAGTATTTTCTGGCTTTGATGCTGCCCTTTCTGTATAGGAATTGGATGTATGCTCAGAAATAACCCGTCAAAACCACTTTGGCGGGGGAAAACAGTTGAAATCACAGTATGAAAACCCGCCAAATCGACATTGGCGGGGAAAAATGTCCGCAGACAACATGAGATTCCCCACAAAATCTATTTTGACGGGGAATCTCACCACGAACTCGAATACCAAACCGCCAAACTACAAAGGGGGCTGTCTCATTTTCGAGACAGCCCCCTCTATTTACGTTGTTTATTGTTTTGGTGTGAGCGGATATTGGTAGACATAGTCATCCATCACGAAGCCGCCTCCGATGGGGGAGACGATGGATTCCGTGCGGATGAAGCCGAATTTTTCGTAGAAAGCGATGGAACCTACGTTGTATTTGTTGACGGTAAGCTCTAGTACTTTTTTGTGCTCCTTGGCAGCCAAATCGACCATTTTTTGCATGATCTGATAGGCGTAGCCTTTCCCACGGGCTTCCTTCAGAAGGTAAAGTTTGCTGATGAACAGCTTGTATTCCTGTAGTTGGATAGCCAGGTAACCGGCGGATTGGCCTTCGCTTTTGATTAGGAAATAATCCAATTTGCCTGTTTCGATATCCGCTTCCAGATTCGCTTTGGACTGGATATTCTCCAACATATAGGCAACCTGTGCCGGACCGAGGATCGGCAGATAGTATTCATGCCAGATGATGTCAGCCAAGCGGGAAAGTTCGTTGATCTGTTCCAAGCTTTCGACAGGTTCCAAGTGGAGTGACGTTTCGCGCAAGAACAGTTGTGGAGTTGTCATATCAAGCCACCAACTTTACCAGGAAATATTTCTTTTTGCCGCGACGCACTAAAATGAAGCGGCCTTCGAAAGAATTTTCGGAAGTGATGACGAATGCCAGATCCGTGACTTTTTCGCCGTTGATGGAAATGGCTCCATTTTGGATATCTTCGCGTGATTGGCGGCGGGAAGGTTCGATGCCCAAGTCGACCAGCCAAGTCACTAACTCCTGTTCCTTCAGGTCGCATTCGAAAGTCGACATATTTTTGAAGCCTTCTGCGATTTCATCTGCAGTCAATTCCTTCACTTCTCCTGTAAATAGGGCTTCGGTGATCTTCAGCGCGTCCGCCAAGGCCTGTTCGCTATGGACGAAGCGCGTCATTTCGGATGCCAATACCTTTTGTGCTTCGCGTTTGTGCGGTTCTGTTTCTACTTTTTCAGCTAGCGCATCAATCTCGTCCTTCGAAAGGAAAGTGAAGTATTTCAAGTATTTGATGACATCGCGGTCGTCCTGGTTCACCCAGAATTGGTAGAACTCATAAGGCGTTGTTTTTTTCGGATCCAACCAAACCGCACCGCCGGCAGTCTTGCCGAACTTCGTGCCGTCAGCCTTCAGCATCAGAGGAATCGTCAAGCCGAAAGCTTTTGCCTCCGCACCTTCTTTTTTGCGGATCAGGTCCAATCCGGCAGTGATGTTGCCCCATTGATCTTGGCCGCCGATTTGAAGGTTTACGCCTTCGTTCTGGAAAAGGTGCAGGAAGTCCATGGATTGTAGAATTTGGTAAGTGAATTCCGTGAAGGAAATGCCCGTGTCCAGACGGCTGGCTACGATATCTTTGGCCAACATCGTATTGATGTTGAAGTTCTTGCCGAAGTCGCGCAGAAAATCCAACAGCGTCAAATCTTTTGTCCAATCATAGTTGTTGACGAGACGGATATCGGCTGAACTGTCGGACAGGAATAATTTCTTCATTTGAGAGGTCAAAGCATTTGCATTCTGGACGACTTGATCCATCGATTGCAGAACCCGTTCCTCGCTCTTTCCGCTTGGGTCGCCGATTGACCCAGTCGCACCACCGATCAGGATGACGGGCCTGTGACCGGCCAATTGGAATCTCTTCAATACGATGAAGGGAATCAAGTGTCCAATATGCAGACTGTCACCGGTTGGGTCAACGCCGCAGTAGAGACCGATCTGCTCATCCTCCGTTAATTTCCGCAAGCCTTCAGCGTCCGTTTGTTGATTGATGGCGCCGCGCCATTCTAATTCATCGATGATATTCATGTGTTTCATTCCTCTTCTCGTAAATTTATATGCAAAAAATCCCTGTCCAGACAAGAAAATTCTTGTTTGAACAGGGACGATCGTTACCGTGTTACCACCCAGTTTGCAGAGTCATCCCGGATCGGAAAGACTTTGCCACTCTGACATGTATCGTATGCCGGCCGCTTATGCGCATAAGAAAGCTCCAAAGTGTAATTCGAACCTAGGCTTGCATCAGCTTCCACCAAACGCTGATTCTCTGTAGGACAAAATCCCGATTCTACTGTCTTTTTCATCACTTTTTATTGTATTGGTTAATTGCCGTAAGTATAGCGCAGCAAAACTTTATATGTCAACCGTGACAAGTAAAAAAGTAATATTTCATAAATGTTACAAAAACGTGCCGACCCCGAAATATTACTGATGGCGCGGATTTGGACGAATTAAGCGAATCGTTTTACAGGAATGTTACAGTTAGGATACAACTTGTCGAAACCGGGTTAAACGAAAAAAAACTATGTTATGATTCATTATGTTGATGAATCTTAAGAAAAACTATAAAAAGTTAAAAGATATATAAGTATTATAACTGACGACAATCGAATGTAAGTGGAGGAATTAGACTTGAAGAAGAAATTAGTGGCTATCGCATTAGCAGGTACGATCCTTGCAACAAGTATAGTAACGCCTTTTACAGCTCAAGCAGACGAAATCTTAACAAAAATCCAACAGCAAGAAACCAAAATTTCTGAATTGGACAGCAAACAAAACACGGCAGAAGAAAACTTGTCTGCAATCACTGCAGAAGTTGATGCAGCCGAAAAGAGAGCAGAGACTTTATTGGCAAACCGCGTAAAGACACAAGATGAGATTGTGGCTTTGCAAGAAGATATTGCCGAATTGCAAGTTGTCATCGCGCAACGCGAAGAACAACTGGATGAACAAGCAAGATCGGTTCAAGTGAACGGTTCAAACGAAAACTACTTGAATTTTATCGTAGCATCCGAATCTTTCACAGATTTAGTATCCCGCATCGATGTTGTTTCAAAAATGGTTTCAGCCAATAAAGAATTGGTAGAAAAGCAAGTTGCGGATCAGAAAGCTGTTGAAGAAAAGAAAAATAAAACCGAAGAAAACTTGAATGAAATCAATGCAATGGCCATGGAGTTGGAACAACTTAAAGGCGATCTGCAAGTGAAGAAAATCGAACAAGAGAGCGCAGTTGCCGCTTTGGCTGCCGAAAAAGCAACAGCTGAATCCGATCGCCAAATGTTCTTGGCGCAAAAAGAAGAAGCTGATCAAAGAGCTGCTGCAGAAGCCGCTGCGATTGCAGCTGCTGAAGTTGCTGCAGCAACAGCCGCACAAGCAAGTTCAGAAGAGTCTTCGACCGCTGCTTCATCCGTTGATATTGCATCAAACACAGTTGCAAGTTCCGAGTCAGCAGCTCCTGTTCAAACAGTTGTCAGCACTCCTGTAGCGGAAAGTGCACCTGTCGTGTCTGCTCCTGCAGCAGTTGCACCAGTCGTGACTGCACCGGTTGTAGCTGCGCCAGTCGTGACTGCACCAGCGTTATCAGCACCAACAGGCGATGTTGTTTCCATTGCTGCGAAATACATCGGCGTTCCTTATGTATGGGGCGGAAAAACACCATCAGGTTTTGACTGCTCAGGCTTCACGTCTTATGTCTTCAGAGAAGCATACGGCATCGAAATAGGTGGCTACACAGTTCCTCAAGAAAACTCAGGTACACAGATTGCTGTATCAGCCGCACAAGCGGGAGATTTGATTTTCTGGGGTTCAAGAGGCGCGACTTATCACGTTGCGATCTACGTTGGCGGCGGACAATATATCCACGCTCCAGCACCAGGCCAAACGGTTACTTATTCTTCTTACAACCTTTCCGGCGCATCATTTGCCGTACGTGTTGCAAGATAGTCCGAAAAATTCACGACAGTCCTCCGGGGCTGTCTTTTTTTATATAGCAGGAAAGTATAAAATTTTTCGAATTGAAAAGTGCTTCACCGTAGGTGTTTTACAGGTTCCCAAAATGTTTCATGCCATCAAATTTGATGGCCAGCTTCACGGGTAAGCCCTTCGGAAAAGGAAAAAGGAACCTCTTGTCTCTGCGAGCCAAGACATACT
>NZ_JBSQPW010000042.1:0-21188 GCF_055118575.1 Trichococcus sp.
GACGATTTCGCGCAAGTCAGCTTCATTATGGCAGATGCCGCCGCCGGTCCCGCCCATCGTGAAGGCTGGACGGACGATCAACGGATAGCCGATTTCCGCCGCGAAGCGAAGTGCTTCGTCTACAGTGTGAACGATGTCACTCTCCGGAACTGGCTGATTCAGTTCCGCCATCAATTGACGGAACAGATCGCGGTCTTCGGCTTGTTGGATAGAACTCAATTTGGTTCCCAACAACTCGACATTGAATTCTTCCAGTACGCCAGCTTTATCCAATTCCACAGCCATATTCAAGCCGGTCTGGCCACCCAATGTAGGCAGTAAAGCGTCCGGACGCTCTTTGCGGATGATGTTCGTGATGAATTCGACAGACAGAGGCTCCATGTAGACTTTGTCGGCGATTTCGACGTCCGTCATGATTGTGGCAGGATTGGAGTTGACCAAAATGACTTTGTATCCTTCTTCTTTTAAAGCTAAGCATGCTTGCGTTCCGGCATAGTCAAATTCAGCGGCTTGGCCGATGATGATAGGGCCTGAGCCGATCACTAAGATGGATTGAATGTCGGTACGTTTAGGCATGTTGTTTTCCTCCTTGGACTGCTTTCATCATATCTACAAACTGATCAAACAAGTAATTTGCATCGTGTGGTCCGGGCGCTGCTTCCGGATGGTATTGAACTGAGAAGACCGGTTTGGTTTTGTGTTTGACGCCTTCGTTCGTGCCGTCGTTCAGGGCGCGGTGGGTTGCGACCAAGTCGGTTTTGCTCAGGCTTTCTTCGTCCACGGCGTAGCCATGATTTTGGCTCGTCAGACTGATTTTCCCGGTTGCAAGATCCTTCACCGGATGATTTGCGCCGCGGTGGCCGAATTTCAATTTGTAGGTTGTAGCACCGCTTGCTAATGAGATCAACTGGTGTCCCAAGCAAATTCCGAATACAGGCAGATTTTCTTGCGCAATCAATTCCTTGATCGTTTCGATGGCTTCCGGAACGGATGTCGGATCTCCAGGTCCATTGCTTAACATAATGCCATCTGGTTTATGGGCAAGAATCTCTTCTGCGCTTGTGTTCCAAGGAGCCAGAATGACTTCGCAGTCTCTTTTCAATAATTCTGCAAGGATGTTGTCTTTGAAGCCGAAGTCAAGCAAGACAACGCGAGGACCTTCACCCGCATATTTTTTGATTTCTTTTGTCGAATTCAATTGGATTTCGTCAACCGGCAATTCGTAGGCTTTCAACGAAGCAACAATCGCATCCAGATCATCCGCATTGCTTACCATGGTGCCGCGCATGACGCCGGCGTTACGGATTTTTTTGGTGATGCTGCGTGTATCCACGCCGTAGATTCCCGGTACATCGAAGCCTTTCAGAGCTTCATCCAATGTTTTGGTTGAGCGGAAGTTACTCGGATGTTCCGCCAATTCATGAACGACCATCCCTTTCAAGCCCGGATGCACGCCTTCAAAATCATCTTCGTTGATGCCGTAGTTGCCGATCAAAGGATACGTGAAAGTAATGATCTGGCCTGTGTAGGAAGGATCGGACAAAGTTTCTTGGTAACCTGTCATCCCTGTGTTGAATACGATTTCCCCGATTGTATCCTTTTCTGATCCGAAAGCATATCCTGGATAGCAGCTGCCATCTTCTAAAACTAAAAATCTACGTTGTTTCATGTTCTTCCTCCTGATTTCTGATTGACAAGGTACATACCTCACGCTTGCATGAAAAATAGGAAAATGTAAAAAAAACACACCTATTATTGGGCGTGTTTCAACGGTTGTTTACATTAATCGTTTCACATGCCTTGTTAGCCTCTCTGTGCTAATTTAAAGACGTTCTGGCCACGCTGTATCCCGTACAGTATTGTGGATTAGGTTTATTTTAGACTATCCGGACAAAATTATCAATTACTATTTCCCAAAAATGAAAAAAAGATGTGATTTTTAAGTTTTTCCTGACTTTCTGATACAGAAAAACCCTTGGGAAGAAAGGATCCTGTCCCAAGGGTTTTGCGTTTTATAGATTATTTTACATCCTCTTCAACTTTATCGGCGGGTGTCACTTTATGGACTTCCGGTTCCTGCTCATCTGCAGGCGTGAAGTCCTCGACAAAATGATCGGTCCCGTTGTAAAGGTCCAAGTGATAGAAGCCATCCTCGTAGCGGACGACCGATATGCTGGCGTTATCCAGATGGCGATCGATCGAGAAATCCGGAATGACAGCATGGATCATATTGCGGATCGTCATCCCATGGGAAACGATCAGAATGTTCCTTTCGGAATCACGGTGTTCGCCGATAAGTTTGATCAACCCGCGTTCGACGCGCAGCCAGAATGTCATGTAATCTTCAGCTTCATGGTAAGGATCCATCTCCTTCAATCCGTTCAACTCTTCGATGACGGAACGGTGGGCATCATAATTCGGTTCGCCATTTGCGCTACCGAGAAATTTATTCAGGTTGCCCCATGTCTCGCTCGCATCCAGACCTTCAAAAGAGCCGAAGAAAATCTCCCTGAATTCGGGCATAGCCACCACTTTCAAATGATCGGCATGCTGGTTTTCCTTCAAAATGATCTGTGCTGTTTCAAATGTTCGTCTCAAATCGCTGCAATAAACCGCATCGAACTTGACATCGCCCAAGCCTGCTCCACTTCTCATGACATCACGTCTGCCTCTGGGTGTCAATGGAGTGTCGGACCAGCCTTGCATCCGATTGTATTTATTAAGATAAGTTTCTCCGTGTCGCATAAAATAAAACGTTACTCCCTTTTTCAAGGTTAACCCGCCTCTCTCAAGCTATTTTCGCTTTAGGATACTTGCTTTCCTTCTCTTATCTTAACAATTTCGGGGGCTGATTGCATCTATTTTCATGCAACTATTTATCGCTTAGGAGATCTTCCACGATTTCTCCGGATTTGTAGGCGCGCAGCAATTGCTGCAGATCGATGACTTGTTGGGTCAGTTTCTTGCCTACGTCCGTCTGCCTTACCGTTTTGCGCTCCAACTCCTTGTCGACGATGCGTCGGGTCGAAACGATATCCTTTTCGTTTTCGATGGCATCCTGGCGGGAAGTGAACGGCTGGTGCGAAACCAGCTGCATCCCGAAGGAGTTGTACAGCAGCGTATATCCGGCCAGGCCTGTCGTATTCTGGTAGGCTTTCGAGAAGCCGCCGTCGATAACAATCAGTTTTCCGTCCGCCTTCAAAGGGTTCTCGCCGATTTTTTCCTTGACTGGCGTGTGGCCGTTAATGATGTGACCCTTGCTTGGATCGAGGCCGAATTCCTTCAGTATTTTGTAGGAAAGTTCCACATTGTCGCGTTGCTCGTAATAGAGGTTCTTCTTCTCGACATGCGTTTCTTTGTCGGCACAATACAACCGCTCAAACGTTGTCATCTTATCTTTACCGAATAGGGACGAAGCTTTCCCTTCCCAAAGATACCAGAT
Source organism: Trichococcus sp. (assembly GCF_055118575.1). NCBI lineage: Bacteria > Bacillati > Bacillota > Bacilli > Lactobacillales > Carnobacteriaceae > Trichococcus > Trichococcus sp. Next base: position 3,443 of record NZ_JBSQPW010000042.1, read on the forward strand.
CAGATCCAGGCTGCGGACATTGTGTTTCGTTGCTTCACGATTCAGATACCCTCTGCGCAGCACTTCTTCATACTTGTCCAACAAGGATTTGCCTTTGTATTTGACATTGGCGATCGGCAGTTCCATGAAGCTGCCGTCCGGATTCAACGGCACACAGCCATGGAACAACAGATTATCGTTGTAGCTCAGGTACAGGCTGCCCTTGCTGAAAAGGAATTGGACATGCTTATGCAGCTTTTCCGAGTTCAGGAACCCGGTCATAAGCTTTTCGACAACCAGTTTTTCCTCTTCAGTTAAGCGGTAAGGGTCTGCTGGATCGACCGTCGGGAAATAGTCGCAAAGCAAAGGGTATTCTTGCCCTCCCAATGTCACCGTTCCCTTTTCGTAATCGATGAAATTCAATGACAACCGATCGGCCATGTCGAATTCCGGATGGCGCCTGATGATTTCCCCTTCGAGCTTGAACTGGATGATCGAAATCGCTTGGTTCATTTTGGCAATCTGACGGATTTCTTCAGGGAATATTTTTCTTTCATCCTCGGTGTTGATTTTCGGCATGAACGGTTCATAGCGGTCCTCTTTGTAGACCATTTCCGCAAACGTGACCAGCGGACGCAAGGAAATCCCATAAGCATCCTCGATGATTTCGAGGTTGTTGTAACGGGCAGAGATGCGGATGACATTGGCCATACAAGCCGCCGATCCGCTAGCGGCACCCATCCACAGGACATCATGGTTGCCCCATTGGATATCCAGCTCATGGCCGTCCATAAAAGTGTCGATGATTTTGTCAGGGAATGGCCCTCTGTCGTAGATGTCCCCGACAACATGGATGTGATCGACAACCAGACGCTGGATGACATGTGAAATGGCTGCGATCAATTCAGTGGCGCGGTCCAAAGAGATGACGGTCTTGATGATCTTTTCGTAATAATCCTCTTTGTTCGTCATGATTGTATCTTTGAAAAGCAGCTCCTCGATGATGTAGGCATAGTCGGCCGGGATTGCCTTTCTGACTTTCGAGCGCGTGTACTTCGAAACGGTGAACGCGCAAAGTTCCGTGATGCGCAGCAGGGTCAACGAGTAAAATTCGTTGATTTCCTCTTCCGAGTCGAGGCTGTCAACGATCATATCGATTTTATCTTCCGGATAGTAGACGATTGTCGCAAGTTGGTTCATCTCGCGGGTACTCAGTCTCCCTTGAAAAATTTCCCGGATCTTTTCTTTGACGTTTCCGGACCCATTCCTGAGTACATGCTGCACGGCATCATACTCACCATGTAAGTCGCTGATGAAGTGCTCGGTTGCTTTCGGCAAGTTCATAATGGCTTCCAAGTTGATGATTTCGGTTACAGTTTTTGCGGCTGTCGGATATTCTTTTGCCAGCAATCGAAGATACTTGTCTTTCGTTATCATTACAATTACACCCCTACTTTTTTCATTTCACTCAGAACGGAACCTCGCAAGGCAAACGTTGCTCACAGGTTTATCTTTATTTTTCGTGACAAGATGATTACTTCTATCATAGCTTGAATTAAAAAAAAATGATAGACAAGATGCAAAAGTTACACAATTGGTCACAATTTCGACAGCGTACCTGTTCGATGGTTGCTATAGTCCGATCCGCCGTGTGTCTGCTCCTGTGAGCAGCAGTCTGGTCGGAGTTGACGGTCGAACAGCTGATCATCCTCCTGCAAGGCCACTCTCGTCGGAGGAACGCACTGGCTAGGTCCAGCCAGCTCCTACGAAAGGCGGCTTCACCGGGGCTGGCGTCCACCCACAACCACCTACCGTACGCCATACGCCGTAAGCAAAAAAAACGCGCTTGCACTCCATCAGGAATGCGGGCGCGTTCATTGTGTTCGTTTTGCACATTAATGCTTATCTTTCTTTCAGCGCTCTGTCGATTTCGCGCTTCATGTCTTTCTGTTTCAATGCATCACGCTTGTCGTAGCTCTTCTTCCCTTTTGCAAGTCCGATGAGCACTTTCGCGACGCCATTCCTGAGGTAGACCTTCAACGGCACCAACGTTACGCCGGTCGTCTTCGTCTCCTCAATCAAGTACCTGATCTGCTTCTTGTGCAGCAACAATTTCCTGGTGCGCAGCGGATCGTGGTTGAAGATATTGCCCTGTTCGAATGGGCTGATATGCACATTCTGAAGGAACACTTCCCCATTCCTGATGCTTGCGTAGCCATCCTTCAGGTTGATTTTCGCTTTGCGGACGGATTTGATTTCCGTTCCGGTCAGCACCATCCCGGCTTCCACAGTGTCGAGGATGATATAATCATGGCTAGCTTTTCTGTTCTGCGCTAAAACTTTTCCTTCGCCTTTTGGCATAGTCCGACACCTTCATTTCATTAGCTTACTTCTTTTTGCCTCTGTCCTTTTTCCCTTTGGCTTTCTTGCCAGGACGGGTGTAGAACGGCTCTTTTCCTTTTGCGGTCTTTTTGCGCGGTCCGCTGTCGCGATCGGATTGGCCCGGTTTCCGCTTTTTGCCTTTCGGAATCTTCGAGCGGATCTGTTTGACCAGATCCTGGTCGCTTTGACTTTGGGTCTTGTCCTTGTCGATGACCAACGAGAAGTCGATTGCACGCGTGACCGGATCCGAATTTTCCACTTTGATTTTGACTTTTTGGCCGATGCGATAAATGACCCCAGTGCGCTCTCCCATCAAAAGCATGTGGCTTTCGATGTAGTTGAAATAATCTTCAGCCATTTTCGAGATGTGCACGAGGCCCTCTACCGTGTTAGGGAGCTGCACAAAGATGCCGAATTTCGTAACGGAGCTGATGACGCCTTCGAATTCTTGGCCGATTTTATCCATCATGAACTCTGCTTTCTTGAGCGATTCGGTTTCCCGTTCCGCATCGACCGAGCGACGTTCCATCTGCGAACTTTGAACGGCGATATCCGGCAATTGCCCTTTCCACTTCTCGACTACTTTCGGATCGACGTTGCCTTTTCCATATGTGCGGATCAGGCGGTGGACGATCAAATCAGGGTACCTTCTGATCGGCGAAGTGAAATGGGTATAATCTTTCGCAGCCAAGCCATAGTGGCCGACCGGTACAGCATCATATTTCGCCTGCTGCATGCTGCGCAACAGCGTAGTCGAAACAACAGCTTCATAAGGTTCGTCCTTAACTTTCGCCAGAACAGCCTGCAATTGTTTCGGTTTCACGTTCTCATGCGTACCGCTCACCAGAATGCCGAATGTCGTCACGAATTCCAGGAAGCGCATCATTTTGGTCGGGTCCGGTTGCTCATGGATCCGGTAGATGAAGGGCAGATTTGCTTTCGTGAAATGATGGGCGATCGTTTCATTCGCGCTCAACATGAAGGATTCGATGAGGCGCTCGCCGACACCGCGATCCTGCACATAGATGTCCAACGGGTGGCCATTTTCGTCCACGATGATTTTTGCTTCATCGGATTCGAAATCGATAGCGCCGCGTTTTTGGCGTTTCTTCAGGAGGATTTCGTGCAGGATGCCCATTTCTTCGAACATCGGCACAAAATCGCTGTATTTTTCGCGCAGCTTTTTGTCGTGGTCCATCAAAATCGCATTGACATCGGAATAGGTCATCCGTTGTTTTGATTCGATGATGCTTGGGAAAATATCATAGGCGACCACTTCCCCATCCGCATCCAATTCCATTTCACAGGACATCGTCAAACGGTCTTCGTGCGGCAGCAAAGAGCAGATGCCGTTCGATAATTTCTGCGGTAGCATCGGCACGACACGGTCCGTCAAATAGACGCTCGTGCCGCGTTCATATGCTTCGCGGTCGATTGGGGAATTCTCCGTCACATAATAGGAAACATCCGCGATATGCACGCCCAACAGATAATGGCCGTTTTCGAGCCTTTTCAGGGAAATCGCATCATCCAAGTCCTTGGCATCGGCGCCGTCGATCGTGACAATCTGTTCCGAGCGCAGATCCCGTCTCCCTTCCAACGCCTCGGCCGGAATCTCTAACGGGATCCCTTCAGCCTGGGCCAACACATCTTCAGGGAATTCGGAAGGAATGCCGAACTTATACAGGATGGACAGGATATCGACACCCGGAGCATCCTTGTGGCCGATTTCTTTCGTGACCAGCCCCTCCATCTTGACTGGATTCTGTGGCGTCGGATAGCTGGTGATTTCCACAAGACAGACACTGCCTTCAACGGGATGGATGCCTTCCGGTTTGATGTAGACTACGATACTGTTGATCTTCGTATCCTGCGGAACAACGAAGCCCAAAAAGCCGGTTTCTTCCCGGCGATCGGAATCGTATGGAACAAACTCACCGACGACCTGATTCGATTTGCGGGTCAAAACAGCGGTAACTTCAGCCTCGACACCTCTGTCGTTCCAAGGCTCAGCCTCGCGGGTGACCTTGACCTCAACCGTGTCCCCTTCCATCGCGCTGCCGGTTTTGCCGCGCGGGATGAAAAGATCACTTTCATTCGGATCGACCGTCACAAAACCGAACCCGCGGTCGTTACTGCGGAAAGTCCCCGTCATAGTGGCATTTTGCGCCTTCAGACGGAATTGTCCGGTCTTGTTCAGCACTAGAATGCCTCTTTCCTCCAATTGGGCAAAGACTTTTACTAATGCTTTGAATTCATCGGAATCACTGTATCCCAACGCTTCACTTACTTCTTTCAAAGTCATGCTCTTTGCGGCATGTTCCTGAAAATATGCTAGAACGTCAATTTGGATCTGATCTATTTTTCTCATACTTATCCCTCATTCCAATTTAGTCGGTTCAAAAATGCCAAGACTGTTTCTTCAAATACGTTTCTGTCTTTCCCAACGGTAATGACATGCGTTGCTTCCGGGAAGAAATGATAATCCACTTCAACTTGCTGGATGCGGTCCGCCAACATTTTTCCGCAGTCGGCGCTGATCATTTCATCCCTGCCGGATTGCGCGATATAATAAGGAACCGTGATATCCGCCAAATTATCCTTGATCAGTTCCGTAAACTCATCCAATTGGGCAAGCTGGTCGTTCAACTTCGGCTTCATCAACGCCAATTCGTGCTCGATTTCCAGATTAGCCATTCCAAGTTTCTTCTTCGAGAGCTTGGCGAAATGCATAAAACTGATCGGCACCCGCGATTCCTCAAAACTGATGATTGGTGAATTGAAGGAGCCTCCACCGATGAATCCGCCTGTTTCGATTGCCCTAGTCGCCATGATGCCTCCCATTGACAAGCCGAATACGGCAAGCTGATCATAGCCCTTTTCCATCAGTTCTGCTTTTGCTCGCATAGCGTCAGCGAACCAGACATCCGGGCCTCCCAAATCGAGGATATCCTCAAAACGGCCGGTCGCATGGCCCGTAAAATTCGGTGCATATACAGTATACCCGTTCCGTTCCAAAAAACGTCCCAGCAAACGCACATCATTTGCGCTGCCGGTATAGGCATGCAGCAAAAGGACGGCGCGTGGGCCAGCTTCGAAGAAAAAAGGTTCCGGTAAATTGATTGCTTTCATAGTATTCCTCCCAACTCATTCATCTTTATTTTACTGTATTTACAGCTTTTTTCCTAATATATCCAATCTGACTATAAATAATTTTGACAATTGAAAGGGCAATTTGCCCGATATCGTTCTCGCTCTGAAAATTCCCGGTGAACTGCTCCTCGCCGGTAATTTTGGTCTGTTTGCTTTGAAAATACCCGGTGAACCACTCCTCGCCGGGAATTTTGGTTTGTTTGCTTTGATAATTCCCGGTGAAGCACTCCTCGCCGGGAATTTTGGTCTATTCGCATGGCTTAACTAAAAAAAGCAGAAACCGGATAGTGGGTCTCTGCCTGCAATAGTTAATTTGAGGATAGATAGGTCAAAGCCAAGGCAATCAAGATGAACAGCGCTCCGAGAACAACTGTGATCTGACGCAATACGGCTTCGAAGCCTCTTGCTTTTTGTTTTCCGAATAATTGCTCTGCTCCACCTGTAAGTGTACTGGCTGCATTTGTTTTTGACGGCTGCATCAGCACAACAATGATCAACAGCACAGAAACAACCAACAAGGCCGTTAATAGTACATCGTATAGTGACAAAGGATGGACCTCCCTATAATAATTTTCTACTACTAACTTTAGCACAAATCATAGGGTTTTGCTAGCAATTTCAGAAAAGAAAAGCGCCCGGACCCGCTCACCTCCACTGGAGGGAACAATCCGAACGCTTTCGTCGGGGAGCTAAACGACTTTTCTCACACTCTAATCAAACGTGTTCGAAAAGTCAGCTCCCACTAACGTTTCACCCCCCACGTAGTGAAAAAAAGCAGTTCACTTCGTGGGGGGTTCCAACGTACGGGGAGCTAAACGACTTTTCTCACACTCTATCTTCTGATGATGCGGACGTTTACGATGCCGTCGATTTCTTTGATTTTTTCGATTACTTCATTCAGTACGGCATCGTCTGTTTCGGCGATATCGATGACAGTGTAGGCATAGTTGCCGCGGCTGCGGTTCAGGATATCTTCGATGTTGATGAAGTACTTAGCCAAACCGGAAGAAATCTGGCCTACCATGTTCGGGATGTTCTTGTTGACGATTGTCAAACGGATCGGTGATTGCATCGGGATATCGACTCCCGGGAAGTTCACTGAATTCACGATGTTCCCTGTTTCCAGGAAATATTTCAATGTTTGTGCTGCCATGATTGCGCAGTTGACTTCAGCTTCTTCAGTGGAAGCTCCCAAGTGCGGCATTACAATAATAGAATCGTTGTGCAGCAAGGCTTCATCGGCAAAATCCGTTACATATTTGCGGATTCTCTTTTCTTTCAGTGCAGCTAGCATATCAGCCGTGTTGACCAATTCGCCGCGGGCAAAGTTCAAAAGAACCGCATTTTCTTTCATTTGATCCAGGAAGGCAGCGTCAACCATGCCTTTTGTTTCTGCATTGACTGGCACGTGGATGGAAACGTAATCCGCTTTAGCCAATACTTCAGCGATTGAAGATGCTTTTTGGACACGACGGTTGATGTTCCATGCTGTTTCAACGGAAACATATGGGTCATAACCGATGACTTCCATGCCTAGACGGAATCCGTCATTGGCCAACATCGCGCCGATAGCGCCCAAGCCGATGACTCCCAATGTTTTTCCGGAGATTTCTCTCCCTGCGAATTGGCTCTTACCTTTTTCGACTTGCTTCTCGACATCGTCACCGCTTAAGGTTTGGACCCATTCCATCCCTTCTTTGATGGGACGGGCTGCCATGATCATAGCAGCCAAAACAAGTTCTTTGACCGCATTGGCATTCGCGCCAGGTGTATTGAAGACAACGACGCCTGCTTCGGAACAGTCTTCAACGGGAACGTTGTTGACGCCGGCTCCGGCACGAGCGATGGCTTTCAAACTTTCAGGGAATTCCATGCCGTGCAGTTTTTCGCTGCGCAGGATGATGCCATCAGGATTTGCGCCTGAATTAAGGGCGAATTGATCTGCATTCAGTATATTTAAGCCTTCTGGGGCAATCGCATTGTAAGTTTTAATCTCGAACATTATTTGAATTTCCCTTCCTTAGCTTCAAAAGCTTTCATAAATTCTGTTAATTCTTTAACGCCTTCATACGGGAATGCGTTGTAGATACTTGCGCGCATGCCACCTACGGAACGGTGACCTTTCAGATTCAGGAAGCCTAATGCTGTAGCTTCTTTGACAAATTTCGCATCCAAGTCTTTGTCCCCGGTAACGAATGGGATATTCGTCAATGAACGGGAATTGACTGCAACAGGGGAAGTGAATAAGTCAGATTCTTCAATCGTACGGTAAAGTAAGCCAGCTTTTTCTTCATTCATTTTTACCATAGCTTCCACGCCGCCCAAATCCTTCAACCATTCGAAGACTAATTTGGCTACGTAGATGGAGAAACTTGGTGGTGTGTTGTATAACGAATCATTTTTGATGTGTGTACGATAGTCAAGCATGCTTGGCAATTTATTTTCGGTCTGGATCAGATCTTCTTTCACGATCACGATCGTCAATCCTGCAGGTCCGATATTTTTTTGTGCACCTGCGTAGATCAAACCGAAGTCGTTGACATCGTAACGATTTGACAAAATGTTGGAAGACATATCGGCAACGACAGGTGCATTCACGAAACGAGGAATCGTTTGGAAAGCCGTCCCTTCGATTGTGTTGTTCGTTGTGATATGGATATAATCGTAGGCTTCGTCTGTTTCCGGAATTTCAGGAATGTAAGTGAAATTATCCGCTTCGGAACTGGCCAGTACTTCAATATTCGGAACATTTAAGATCTTAGCTTCAGAGATGGCTTTCTTAGCCCATGATCCGGAGTTGATGTAACCGACTTTGCCGCCCTTTCCAAGATTCATCGGAATCATGGAGAACTGCAGGCTTGCGCCACCTTGCAAGAACAAGACTTTATATCCTTCAGGAATATTCATCAATTCCCTTAATAATTGCTCTGCATCTGAAATGATCTCTTCGAACAAGGAGGAGCGGTGACTCATCTCCATAACTGACATGCCACTATCTTTGTAGGATAGCATTTCACTCTGTACTTTCTCTAAGACTGATTCTGGTAATATTGCTGGACCAGCGGAAAAATTTCTTGCTCTTTTCATCCTTTTGTCTCCCCCTTATCAATTGTCCTCATTAATTATTAATTATAATTTAATCTCATTATAGCAGATTACGCCACGAATGAAAGCTAAAACGGCTCTTTTCCAAAAATAATTACATGCGGATGTTAGGAACAAACCTCAAAAATATGATTATATTGGAGAATGAATCAAATTTATCTACTTAAAACCGAACATTATCACTTAAAGGAACAAAAAAAGTCCGGCGTTCCAAGCGCCGGACTTCCCATTTTGTCTGGTCATACCAAACAGTTATTATGTGAAGACAGTGTTCCAAGCAGCTGCCTTCCTGTTAATCAATTAAAATTATTTGTTTTTTAGGTTGTAGAAAGATTTCAAACCATCGTAAACAGCTAATTCGCCTAATTGATCTTCGATGCGTAACAATTGGTTGTATTTAGCGATACGGTCAGTACGGCTCAATGAACCAGTTTTGATTTGTCCAGCGTTAGTTGCAACAGCGATGTCAGCAATTGTAGCATCTTCTGTTTCGCCTGAACGGTGAGAAACAACTGCAGTGTAACCAGCTTTTTTAGCCATTTCGATAGCTTCAAAAGTTTCAGTCAATGAACCGATTTGGTTAACTTTGATCAGGATTGAGTTAGCAACGCCTAATTCGATAGCTTTAGAAAGTTTTTCAGTGTTTGTAACGAACAAGTCGTCACCAACGATTTGAACTTTGTCGCCTAAAACTTCAGTCAGTTTCTTAGTACCTTCCCAATCGTTTTCATCCAAGCCATCTTCGATTGAGATGATTGGGTATTTTTTGCATAGGTCAGCGTAGAATTCGATCATTTCATCGACAGTCTTTTCGCCTTCGCCTGAATCAGCCAAGTCGTAAACACCTTTTTCTTTGTTGTAGAATTCTGAAGAAGCAGCATCCATAGCAAGAACAACGTCTTTACCAGGTACATAGCCAGCTTTTTCGATAGCTTCGATGATTACTTCGAAACCTTCTTCGTTTGAACCCAAGTTAGGAGCGAAACCACCTTCGTCACCTACAGCAGTAGAGTAACCTTTTGATTTCAAGATTGATGCCAATGCGTGGAATACTTCAGCACCCATACGTAGAGCTTCTTTGAATGAAGGAGCGCCTACAGGCATGATCATGAATTCTTGGAAGTCGATGCTGTTGTCAGCATGAGATCCGCCGTTGATGATGTTCATCATTGGAGTTGGCAATGTTTTAGCGTTGAATCCGCCTAGGTATTGGTACAATGGTACATCCAGGTAGTCTGCTGCAGCGCGAGCTACTGCGATAGATACTGCCAAGATTGCGTTTGCGCCCAATTTTTCTTTGTTAGGAGTGCCATCTAAGTCGATCATTGTTTTGTCGATCGCTAATTGGTCGCGTACATCGAAACCTAAGATAGCATCAGCAATGATGTCGTTTACGTTTTCTACAGCTTTCAAAACACCTTTTCCAAGGTAACGCGCTTTGTCGCCATCACGCAATTCGATTGCTTCGTGTTCGCCGGTAGAAGCTCCTGATGGAACCATTCCGCGTCCGAAAGCGCCGCTCTCTGTGTATACTTCAACTTCAATAGTTGGGTTACCGCGTGAATCAAGTACTTCTCTAGCTAAAATATCTGTAATGTATGGCATGGTTTTCTCTCCTTTTAGTTGGCTGAATTACTTGTATTACCAAGTATCATTTTAGACAATTTTCTTACTTTATGCAATAGCTGAAGCGTTTTGCTTACGCTTTAACGATCAGCGATTCGCCTGTCATTTCTGCTGGTTTTTCTATGTTCAATAAGTCAAGCATCGTTGGAGCAACATCGGCCAATTTGCCGTCTGTACGCAACGTAACGCCTTCCTTGGTCACGATCACAGGAACCGGTACGGTTGTGTGTGCAGTATGCGGTTGTCCGTCTTCAGTGGACATAGTGTCTGCATTACCGTGGTCAGCGAAGATGATGGCATAGCCACCTTTTGCGTGGATAGCATCAACAACTGCACCCAAGTTCTCATCTACTGCTTCGATCGCTTTGATTGTAGGTTCTAACATACCTGAATGGCCTACCATGTCAGGGTTCGCAAAGTTAAGGATGATGGCGTCATATTTGTCGTCATTGATCTCTTTCACTAATGCTTCGCCCACTTCATAAGCGCTCATTTCAGGTTTCAAATCATAAGTTGCAACTTTCGGTGAAGGGATCAGAATGCGTCCTTCGCCTTCGAAAGGCTCATGGCGTCCGCCATTCATGAAGAAAGTTACGTGCGGATATTTTTCAGTTTCTGCGATGCGCAATTGCGAAAGGTTGTGTTGCGCCAGAACTTCACCCAAAACGTTTGTCATCGGGATCGGCTTGAAGGCAATCTCTGCGATAACAGTATCCTGGTAAGAAGTCATCGTAACAAATTTCACATTTTTAGCGCGCTCTCCACGATCAAAGTTCGTCCACTCTTCATTGGTGAAGGCATTCGATAATTGAATCGCGCGGTCGGGACGGAAATTGAAGAAGATGATGGCATCATTATCTTTCAAAGTTCCGATCGGTTCGCCATCTTTGACGATGACAGTCGGCAAGACGAATTCATCCGTTTTTCCATCTGCATAGCTTGCTTCAACAACAGCTTGGGCAGACTCAAATTTTTCGCCTTCTCCGTGTGCGATGGCGTTGTATGCCAATTCCACACGTTCCCAACGGTTGTCACGGTCCATAGCGTAGTAACGACCAGAAACAGTCGCGATTTCGCCCAGACCAATCTCTTCCATCGCTTTTTCCACTGTTTCGATGTAGCCTGGTGCAGCGTGCGGATCCACGTCGCGGCCATCAAGGAAAGCATGCAGATAAAGTTTTTTGACGCCTTTTTCCTTTGCGCTCTTGATCAACGCAATGATATGGTTGATGTGACTGTGCACACCACCGTCAGAAAGCAGACCGAAAAGGTGCAAAGCAGAATCGTTTTCTTTCGTATGATCGTAAGCACCTACAAGCGCTTCGTTCGTCAAGAATTCGCCATCGATGATAGCTTTGTCAATTCTGGTCAAACTTTGGTAGACAACGCGTCCGGCACCAATGTTTGTATGCCCTACTTCGGAATTACCCATTTGGCCTTCAGGCAGTCCTACAGCCAATCCGGAAGCCAGCATCGTTGCATGCGGAAAATTGTTCCAATAACGGTCAAAGTTCGGTTTCTTTGCTAGCTTAACCGCATTGCCCATCATTTCGTTTCTCCAGCCGAAACCGTCCAAAATAATTATTGCTACCGGTTTTTTACTCATTATTTAATAGCCTCCAATAATGCTAAGAATGAATCAGGAACCAGACTAGCACCACCGACCAATGCGCCATCGATGTGTTCTTCAGCCATGTATTCTGCAATGTTTTCAGGTTTAACGCTACCGCCATATTGAACGCGCACTTTGTCAGCCACTTCTTGACCGAAGATTGAAGCTACAGTTGCGCGCACTACGCCGCAAGTATCGTTCGCATCTTGTGCAGAAGAAGATTTGCCTGTGCCGATAGCCCAGATTGGCTCATAAGCGATGACCAGGTTAGCCACTTGGTCTGCAGTCAGATCTTTCAAAGCAGCCGTAATTTGTCCTGATACCCACTCATTTGTTACGCCTGATTCACGTTGTTCCAACGTTTCACCGCAGCAAACGATAGGTGTCATCCCGTTACGCAGAATTGCATGTGCTTTTTTGTTGATGTCTTCATCAGTTTCATGGAAGTACTCACGTCTTTCAGAGTGTCCGATAATGACGTAGTCGACGCCTAAGTCGCCTAAAGCTTTCGGGCTGATTTCGCCTGTGAAGGCACCCTCTTCTTCAAAGTAACAGTTTTGCGCGGCAACTTTCAAATCAGTTCCCTCTGTAGCTGCTACCATGTTTTCTAAAAATAGAGCCGGTGATCCAATAACAGCTTCCACTTTATCAAAAGCAGGAACCTTAGTTTTCACAGCTTCGATGAATGCTTGTGCTTCCTTAGCTGTTTTGTTCATTTTCCAGTTACCGGCAATAATCGGTTTACGCAATATAATCACTCCTTAAAATAGGTTGCTTATTTGTCAGAAATTGATGCTACACCTGGTAATTCTTTGCCTTCAAGGTATTCCAATGATGCGCCGCCACCTGTTGAGATGTGCGTGAAGTCATCAGCAAAGCCTAATTGCATTGCAGCTGCAGCAGAGTCTCCACCACCGATGATCGTTACAGCATCGCTTAATTTAGCGATTGCTTCGCAGACACCGATTGTTCCTTGAGCAAAGTTAGATAATTCGAACACACCCATAGGTCCGTTCCATACAACAGTTTTCGCGCCTTCAAGCTCTTTTGCGAACAATTCGACGGAAGCAGGTCCGATATCCAATGCCATTTGGTCAGCCGGGAATTCTTCGTTTTTAGCGATTGTGATTTCTCCATCGTTGCCGAACTCATGAGCCATTTTAGCATCGATAGGCAATACTAATTTGTCGCCAGCGCTCTCCAATAATTCTTTAGCTAATTCGACTTTATCAGCTTCCAATAAGGATTTACCGATTTCCAAGCCTTGTGCTTTCATGAATGTGTAAGCCATACCGCCACCGATAAGTACTTTATCGGCTTTGTTCAACAAATGTTTGATGACACCGATTTTATCGCTTACTTTTGCTCCGCCTAAGATAGCTACGAATGGACGAACAGGCTCGTCAACCGCTCCGCCGATGAACTTGATTTCTTTCTCCATCAAGAATCCAGCTGCGCTCTCAAGATTGGAAGCGATTCCGACGTTGGAAGCATGTGCACGGTGAGCCGTACCGAATGCATCGTTTACGAACAGGTCGCCCAGGCTAGCCCAGTATTTGCCCAATTCAGGATCGTTTTTGCTTTCTTTTTTGCCGTCAACATCTTCGAAACGAGTGTTTTCGAATACCAAAACATCGCCATCTTTCAAAGCTGCAACTGCAGCTTCCAAAGCTTCGCCGCGTGTTTCAGGAACGAAAGTGACTTCTTTGCCCAATAATTCAGCCAAACGCTCAGCTACAGGCTTCAAGCTCAACTTCGCTTTGTCTTCTTCAGCTTTTACTTTTCCTAAGTGAGAGAAAAGGATAACTTTTGCGTTGTTTTCAATCAAGTAGTTGATTGTAGGAAGAGCCTGAACGATACGGTTGTCGTTAGTGATTGCGCCATCTTTCATAGGAACATTAAAATCAGCACGAACCAATACTTTTTTTCCAGCTACATCTAAATCTGTTACAACTTTCTTTGTCATTATGTCGCCTCCTGATATGTGTATCTACATAAGAAAAGCGAGGAAGCGCGTTGCCTCCCCGCTTTTGTTATCTTCTACGATTCAGCTTTCATTAGATGAAAAACGTGATCTTATAAGCTAGCAAATTCTACTAAAGTACGTACTAATTGTGAAGCGTAAGACATTTCGTTGTCGTACCAAGCAACAGTTTTAACTAATTGTTTGTCTCCAACTGTCATTACTTTAGTTTGTGTAGCATCGAATAAAGAACCGAAGTTGATGCCTACGATATCGCTTGAAACTAATTCGTCTTCAGTGTAACCGTAAGATTCGTTAGAAGCAGCTTTCATAGCAGCATTGATTTCTTCAACAGTTACAGCTTTATCCAAAACAGTAACTAATTCAGTCAATGAACCAGTAGGAACTGGAACACGTTGAGCAGCTCCATCCAATTTGCCTTTCAATTCAGGCAATACATCACCGATAGCTTTAGCAGCACCAGTTGTGTTAGGAACGATGTTTGCAGCAGCAGCACGTGCACGACGGAAGTCACCTTTAGGATGTGGAGCATCCAAAGTGTTTTGGTCGCCAGTGTAAGCGTGGATTGTAGTCATTAAGCCTTCAACGATTCCGAATTCATCGTTCAATACTTTAGCCATTGGAGCCAAGCAGTTAGTTGTGCAAGATGCGCCTGAAACGATGACGTCATCAGCATTCAATTCGCTGTGGTTAACGTTATAAACGATTGTTTTAACGTCGCTGCCTGCTGGAGCAGACAATAGAACACGTTTTGCACCTGCATCAACGTGAGCTTGAGCGCCTGATTTGCTCATGAAGAAACCAGTACATTCCAATACGAACTCTACGCCAAGTTCTGCCCATGGAAGATCCGCTGGGTTACGTTGTGATAACACTTTGATGTCTTTTCCGTTTACAGTGAAGAATCCGTCATTAACTTCTACATCACCATTGAATCTGCCTTGAGTTGTATCATATTTCAATAAGTGAGCCAACATTTTAGCGTCAGTCAAGTCATTGATTGCTACAACTTCGATTCCTTCTACTTCTTGAATACGGCGGAATGCTAAACGTCCAATACGTCCAAAACCGTTAATACCAACTTTTACTGTCATACTGAGATTTCCTCCTTAGGATAAATCAAAATTTTTATTTTAAAGGGTTACCCCTTTTAAAATCAGATTAGCTGCACCCTCATCCGTAATCAGCCATGTTTGATGCGGGGCATATTTCATGAACGCTTTAATAGCCTTGGCTTTCGTGCTTCCCCCTGCAATGGCCATTGCATATGGGATCTTCTCGATGTCTTCAATCTGAAGTCCGAACCGGGACAATCGATAGAGGATTTCGCCGTTCTCATTGAAGTAACAACCAAAGGCTTCACCTACCGCATTATGCGCTTCGAGGGACGAAATCAACCCGTGCGACATCCTGCGTCTTTCCATCATTACTTTAGCATTACCGATACTATATAACAAGCAGTTTGCCTTTTTCATAACGGATAAGGTATGTTTGATCGATGGCTCGGATTTCATGGATGCATATGCTTTTTCGCTCAAATTATCAGGAACGAAAAGCGCCATGTTTTCACCGCCTGCCAGTTGTGCCATACGATCGCTGACACTGTTGGCTTGTATCGACATGGATTCGCCCAAACCGCCTCTAGTCGGAACAAAAATGAAGTTCCTGTTTTGGGACAATTCAGGTGAAAAATGTTCGGCAGCCTGTGCCATTGTGCTTCCGCCAGCAACAGCAACGATAAATTCGCCTGCCGGCAATAGTGCATGCAGTTCTTTGGCTGCTGTTTTTCCGATTCCATCCAAAATGGATGCATCTTCGTCACTGTCGCCAGGAACAATCCTACAAAATTGAATGTTCAAATAATCCGCTAACGCCTTTTCTTTCGCATTCATATTCAGCAATAACCGCATGAAGCTTTCCAGTTGACGGAAAATAGTTTCGCCTTCCTCAGTCAATTCCATCCCGTTCTTCGAACTGGAAAGAAGACCTTGTTTCCGCAAAAAATCTGTCTCAGTCCGCAAAGTCCTTTCTGACAAGGAAACTTTATCGGCTAGGACGCGTCTCCCGACTGGAGCATGCATTTGGATATTGCGCATGATATGGTAACGATTTTGAAGGACTGACATGATGTCCGGGACTATTTGCTGTAAGACCGAAATAGACTCTTCCATAAAAACCCTCTTCATTTGCACGTGGACGCTTTTCGCCCCGCTGCAATCTTAGGCGGTCCTCGTTTATTTCGCTTCAGGAGAGATGGAATAAGACTGTAAATATTTTTTTGCTTCCGTCTATTCTCCCTCGTCTTTACTTCATCATTTTAACAGTAAACACTAGACGTTTCAAGCGTTTTGGCAAATTAATTCGCATTCCTTCAAAATAGATTCATGCAATATATCACGAACCCCCTGTAATCCGATTGTCTTTTGGAAGCACACTTTCACTAAACCTTGATACAGCAACCATTTAACAAGGGTCGAAAAAAGTCCCGCTATTGTTTAGCGTTTCGCATCTTTTTGCATACGATCCTTGGTTTTTGGGTCTATTCGCCGCATAACTGGTGCATCAAAAATGTCCCACGCTCCGTTTCGATCATTTTATTCAAAACACCTTCACGCATGTCGCTGATTGAAATGCCCAAATCATCTGCCAAACGACTCACATCGAGCGGCTTCAACTCCCTGCTTTCAAGGAAAAAACCCTTCTGCAGGGTGGTAATCAATTCTCCTGCCCCCAGCAGCAACTCTTTTCGGAATGCCACTGCCGACCGCAGCTGCTCATATTCCGTTTTGTTTGCTGCCAGAAATTGTTGCACATCCTCATCTTCATACTGCATCATTTCTTCATAGTAGTCTTTCTGGAAAACGACGACCGGAGAAGACCACTCATTAT
Organism: Trichococcus sp.; assembly: GCF_055118575.1. Taxonomy (NCBI): domain Bacteria; kingdom Bacillati; phylum Bacillota; class Bacilli; order Lactobacillales; family Carnobacteriaceae; genus Trichococcus; species Trichococcus sp. The sequence goes on from NZ_JBSQPW010000042.1 coordinate 20,173, forward strand.
ATTTCACTGTCAGATGCCCATCCACAGTCTGCAGATAGAGATCCGGTCTCGGCAAAGAGAGGCTGTCATCACCGAATGCTGAACCTGGAGTAGGATCCAAACTTTGGGCATACTCGAACACTGCCTTCACATCTGCCAGCTCAACATCCATCTCGTCGGCTATCATTTGCCAGTTTCTATCGCTGAATGCTTGGAAGAAATTCTCCAGAATATAGTAGGCGATTTCCGGTGCATATCCATCTCGCTCCGTCTGCAACATTAAACATTCCTGCAAATTCCGGGCACCAACACCCGGGGGATCCAATTGATGCAACAGCGTCAACGCGTCCAACATCATAATCGGCTCTACACCCTTCTGTTCTGCGGCATCATCCAGATCGATGGTGACGTACCCTTCCGGATTGATGAATGCCACCAAAAATAGAACGAGCTCGCGCAATGGCGTATCTCGCATATTGGCATGAATTTGCTCCAACAAGAATGTGTCCAACGCAGGCACTTCTTCAAACACTTGCTCCATCGCGGAAACCGTATCGCTCGGATCATCTTTATCCGGCTTGTACACTACTGTTTTTTCTTTTACAGCGCGCTCATCGAATTCTTTATTGACCTTCACTTCGATCAAAGGATTGCCTAACGCTTTTTGTTGAAGATAAGCGAACAAATCCTCGTTGTCATATCCCAACAGCTTCAGCGATTCCTCCAAGCTTTCCTTATCCATGTGGACACTAGATAAAACCGACACACCAATCCCTCCTAACCTTTTCAGAATCATTTTATCACACACAAGCATCTATTGAAATCGTTTTCAGTCAATGCGGGCAATTTCTACAGGGACAGGATTGTGGTGCTCGAACATCAGCGGAGGCCCTGAGGTTCCGAACCGTCGTCCCGATCGATCCCAATAACTTAAAATAGGAATCAATTACGCTGTTCTGGAGCCCTTGGGGCTCTAAGGATAGCGGATGTAGCAAAATAAAAATCGCCAAGGTGAAAGCCTGCTGTTACAGCACTTT